>JAGRGP010000034.1:41038-53020 GCA_020445415.1 Gammaproteobacteria bacterium
GGTTAGGGCCGGGGGAGGTAGCCCGGCCCTAACCGGTTATACCCATTGACGGGGCTGCCAAATGGGTCAGCGGGCCTTTGTTGCTTGCCTGGATGGCGTAAGGCTGTGCAGGCGAGTTTCCAGATCTCCCCCACCGTTGGATCGGATAGCCGTGGAGAGTTGGTGCACGCTTCTCTAAATATCACTGTGAATCAATTACTGTAGGGGAATTATGCCATGCCTGTAATAAAGATGACGGATCTCGATCTCGGTGGTAAGCGGGTGCTTATCCGACAGGATCTGAATGTCCCAATCAAAGACGGCAAAGTCGCATCGGACAAGCGAATCCTCGCTTCGATGCCCACTATCGAGCATTGTATAAAGGCGGGTGCCAAGGTAATGCTGATGTCCCATTTGGGACGCCCTACCGAGGGTTCCCCGGCGGATGAGTTTTCGATGCAACCGGTGGCGGATTACTTGAGCGGCGCGCTCGGTCAGTCGGTTCCGCTAGTTAAGGACTATCTGGAGTCTCAGCCTCAGTTGGAGGCGGGCCAGGTGGTATTGCTCGAGAATGTCCGCTTCAATCTCGGCGAGAAAAAGAACGACGAGAATCTCTCCCGGCGATATGCCTCCTTGTGCGATATCTTCGTCATGGATGCATTTGGCACCGCGCACCGTGCTCAGGCATCCACCCACGGCGTCGGAACCTTTTCCAAGATCGCGTGCGCCGGCCCACTATTGGCCAACGAACTGGAGGCCTTGGGCAAGGCGCTGGATAATCCCAAACGCCCCATGGCGGCAATCGTGGGTGGTTCTAAGGTTTCTACTAAGCTGACCGTATTGGAGTCGCTCTCGAAGATAGTCGATCAGCTCATTCCCGGCGGTGGTATCGCCAATACCTTCATCGCTGCGGCGGGTTACAAGGTGGGTAAATCTCTCTATGAGGCGGACCTCGTGGCAGAGGCTAAACGTCTGATGGAGGCGGCCAAGGCTAAGGGGGGCGAGATACCGGTTCCCAGTGACGTGGTGTGCGGCAAGGCGTTTTCCGAAGATGCCGCGGCGGTAGTCAAAAAGGTCGATGATATCGAAGACGACGACATGATTTTCGATATCGGACCAGAAACCGCCGCCCGTTTTGCGGATATGATGAAGGCCGCTGGCACGATCGTCTGGAATGGCCCGGTGGGGGTATTCGAGTTTGATCAGTTTGGCGAGGGAACCCGTAAGCTAGGCATGGCGATCGCGGAATCAGCAGCCTTCTCCATTGCCGGGGGCGGCGATACCTTAGCGGCGGTAGACAAGTACGGAATCGGGGATCGAATCTCTTACATCTCGACCGGTGGAGGTGCTTTCCTCGAATTTCTGGAAGGCAAGGAACTACCGGCAGTCGCTATGCTGGAGGCTCGGGCGGCGGGCTGATAACGTCGATTCCGACCACTTCCAGACCGGTGTGGGCCGGCGCGGGGGTACCATGCTCAGTCGAACCGAGATAGTGGATATCCCAGTGCCGGTAATGGATCCCGCCGGTGCGCTCGATTGCCAGACCCTCGCCAACGTGGACGCGGTGAAAATGACTTTATCCCATGGCACCCACGACGAGCACCGGCAGCGCCGAGCGCCAGCGGTCAGGGACCGGGGTTTCGGGGTGTCAGGTGGGTATACGGGTGGATCCGCAAAGGCCGAAAAGCCGCGTTGCCTGCCGCGTCCAGCGGGATGTCTCAAATCAGCGCTGCGATCCCGCTATACGGGCCGACAACTATTTTCGCAGCCCGTCGCCGGGTGACACCTTTCGGAGGGTCTTTCCGCTCGACTGCCAACTCGCTACGGCGGACAGCCAACAGGCCAACGAAGTGATCATCGAGTAATCGCTATGCTGTCACAGGTCGCGGCCGGACGACCTGGTGATCAATACCAAGGGTGATTTTGACGGGATTCAGGGGGAACCGGCTTTATGCGAATCATCGGGGTGGGGGAGCAAGCTGCCAGCTAGGTAGCGCAATAAAACAAACCGGATTGATCGTGAACATTAACCAGGAGAACTAGATTATGTCTTTGATATCTATGCGGCAGTTGCTGGATTACGCGGCCGACAACGATTTCGGTATGCCCGCCTTCAATGTCAACAATATGGAACAGGTCCATGCCATTATGCAGGCTGCGGATGAAACCGATAGCCCGGTGATCATGCAAGGCTCGGCAGGGGCTCGCGCGTATGCCGGTGAACCGTTTCTTCGTCATTTGATCTTAGCGGCGATCGAAACCTATCCCCATATTCCCATTGTCATGCACCAGGATCACGGTTCGTCCCCCGCCGTTTGTTTGCGTTCCATCCAGTCGGGCTTTTCGTCAGTGATGATGGACGGTTCGCTGATGGAAGACGCAAAGACCCCCGCCAGCTACGAATACAATGTGAGCGTGACCCGTAAGGTCGTGGATATGGCCCATTCCGGCGGTGTCTCGGTGGAAGGCGAATTGGGTTGTTTGGGCTCTCTGGAAACCGGCGAGGCCGGTGAGGAAGATGGTGTCGGCGCTGAGGGTAAGCTGGATATGGACCAGCTGCTGACTGATCCTGACGAAGCTGCGGATTTCGTTAAGCAGACCCAGGTGGATGCGTTGGCAATTGCCATCGGAACCTCTCACGGCGCCTATAAATTCACCAAGGAGCCAACCGGCGATATCTTGCGCATCGATCGTGTTAAGGAAATTCATGCCCGTATTCCAAATACCCATTTGGTGATGCATGGTTCGTCTTCCGTTCCTCAGGAATGGCTCAAGATCATCAATGACTACGGCGGGGATATGGGGCAGACTTACGGTGTTCCGGTGGATGAGATTGTCGAAGGAATCAAGCACGGTGTGCGTAAGGTGAACATTGACACCGATCTGCGTATGGCATCAACGGGATCGGTACGGCGCCACTTGCAGGAAAACCCGGCTAATTTCGACCCCCGGAAATTCCTCAAGGAATCCACCAAGGGTATGAAAGAGATTTGCAAGGCACGATATCAAGCCTTCGGTTGTGCTGGCCACGCCTCTAAGCTCACGGCCAAATCGCTGGAGACCATGTTTCTGCTCTACCAGGAAGGGAAGTTAGCACCCAAAGTCAGCTGATCTTAGTTGCAGCCTTTATCAACAAAGGGCGCTTTGGCGCCCTTTTTTTGCACATCGTGCTTTCCGGGACTGGGAAACTGCAGCCGGTACGCCACGGGTGGCCGATTGCCCGTTCATGGGTGATAAACCTCGGGTGATTGACCCCGGACAGTCTTCCTAAGTAACCGGCTCCAGTGCTGCGCCGAGGATTCCACACAGATCTGTGATCCCTTGATTAAACGCTGTCACACTTGGACTGATTGTTTGAAAACTGTGGAGTATTGCACTGTCTCTCGATAGTCGGGTGTTCAGAGCTATTTGTTACCGAACGATATAATCTACCATTGAACGGTACCGGTTAGCGCCGTCTTGTAAGGAGTACGATAACGATGAGATTCACTGTTTACCTGCTGGTTATGTCCCTGTGGTTAACTCCGGTAGCGGTGTTGGGCGCCATGGAAATGTCAATGGGTGAGGCGATTAACAAGGCCGGACGCCAGCGCATGCTGACCCAACGTATCGTCAAGGCATATTGCCAGATGGGCCAAGATGTCCGTTTTCTGGTTGCCCGCGACCAGTTGCGCCAGTCGGTAACGTTGTTTCAAGCGCAGCTGGAGCAGCTGAAAAGCTTCACTGAGCATGGAGATGTTCAGGCTGCACTCGGCCAAGTGGACCGGCTGTGGCGACCGGTAAAGGCGATCGTGGATGCCGATGTAATCAAGGGGCGGGCTGAGCCGCTGCGCGCCCATGCCGAAGCATTGCTAGCAGCGTCTCACCGGGTCGTTGTCCTGCTCGAGGAAAGCTTCGAGAGAAGCGAGGGACATCTGGTAAACATATCCGGCCGGCAACGCATGTTGACCCAACGGCTGGGGAATCTTTACATGTTGCTAAGTTGGGGGTTTGAAAAGCCGGAGTACCGGGCAGATTACGAGCAGGCCCTGGGAGAATTTCAGGATGCCATGAGGGAACTCCTGGCCGCGCCGCAAAACACTCGGGAGATTGCTGAAGGGTTGCGACAGGTTTCCCGTAAATGGGAGCTGTTCAGAATGAGCGATCAGATGGGCGACAAGGTGTACGTTCCCGGTCTCGTGATAAGAATGCTGGACAGTATCCTGGAGCAGATGAACGACATTACCGGCATGTATGCCAAGCTCGCTGAACAGTAAGGTGACGGTTGCCCGGATGAACTTCATGAGACGAGTTGGGTCGAATGGGAAAAGGGCGAGCGATCAGTCTTTGGAGAACCAGATGAAACATTACAAGCTACCATGTTTTTGTTCTCTTCTTTCGGCTGGTGTCATGTTGTTGCTTGTCGGCTGTACAACCTTGGAACCCACGCCTCAGGTCGGCGGGGCGCCTTTCGATGATGGTTTTCTCACGGTTGTGGTTGCTCCTGGGGAGGGCCGGTCCTGTGTGGGGACACCCTGCTCGGTGTACTATCGTGTTCCAGATCTGGGCGGCAGTGTAGAAGTCATTGCCAATAACTTTTCCCTGGGGCGCTTCCCAGCGGGTGAGACGGTAGGATTGGGCCAGTACAACGACCCGGTCCGGATTGTGGTACCCCAAGCGGGTGTGCCGCCGGCATTCGTGCATATCCCTCAAGACATCCCTTAACCCGAAATCACCTCGGCTAGCCAAACTCTGGGTCTTTAACAGGGTTGCAACGGAGGCTGTGCCAGCGCGCTGAGTTGCTGCTCTAACAGAGTGAGGTGGTGTTGCCAGTACTGATGGGTGTTAAACCAAGGGAAGGCGGATGGAAATGCGGGATCATTCCAGCGTTCTCCCAGCCAGGCCGCATAGCGGACCATACGTATGGTGCGTAACGGCTCGATCAACCGCAGCTGGCGTCGATCCATATCCATGAACAGCTCATAGCCCTCGAGCAGGCTGGTAAGTTGCCCAGTCATCTCGTCGCGATCACCAGAAAGCAGCATCCACAAATCCTGTATCGCGGGGCCCATGCGGCAGTCATCTAAGTCCACGAAGTGCGGACCATTGTCGGCCCACAGTAGGTTCCCGGGATGGCAGTCCCCATGGAGCCGTATCCACTGTCCGCTGACATCTGAAAATACCGCTTCGATCAGCTGTTGCAGCTCAATGTATAAACGTTCGAAACGGTGCATGAGCTCAACAGGTATGAACTCTTTATCCAGCAGATAGCGGCTTGCTTCCGGGATATCCGTAGGGGGATTGATCGAGGGTCGGTGGTGGAAATCGGAACTGGCCCCCAAGCGGTGTATGCGTCCCAGAAAGCGGCCTATCCAGGCAAGAATTCCGGGTTGCTCCAGCTCCGGCCAGCGACCGCCTTGACGGGGAAATAGGCTGTAACGAAATCCATGGAAGTGATGGAGGGTAGTCCCGCCCGGGGAAACCAGTGGTGCCACCACAGGAATTTCCTCGGCGGCAAGACTGAGCGCAAATTGGTGCTCCTCAACGATGCAGGCGTCACTCCAGCGCCCCGGCCGGTAGAACTTTGCGACGAGGGGAGGGCCCTCCTCGACGCCGATTTGATACACCCGGTTCTCGTAACTGTTGAGCGCGAGTACCCGGCCGTCGGGATATCTTCCCGTGGCCTCCAGCGCACCGATAACCAGATCCGGTGTCAGCCCCGCGTATGGAGGTGCTTCTGGATCATCCGTCACGCGGCACCGGTAAGCCGTGACTCTGCCTCGGCGTATTTCTCGGCGGTCTTCCGTATCACCGTGTCCGGCAGGAGCGGCGCGGGTGGGGTCTTGTCCCAGTCTAGGGTCTCCAGGTAGTCCCGCACGAACTGTTTGTCGAAGCTGGGAGGGCTGGTACCGGGGCGATACTGGTCCAGTGGCCAGAATCTGGACGAGTCCGGAGTTAGCACTTCGTCGATCAGATAGACATTCCCGTCATCGTCCAGACCGAACTCAAACTTGGTGTCGGCGATGATTATTCCCTTGCTCAAGGCGTAGGCGGCGCACTGGGTGTAGACCTGCAGGCTCAGGTCTCGCACCTTTTCGGCAAGCGCTTGGCCAAGCAGATCGACCGTTTCGTCAAAGCGGATGTTCTCGTCGTGTTCGCCGATACGCGCCTTTGTGGATGGCGTGTAGATTGCCTCGGGGAGTTTGTCTGCCTGCCTGAGTCCAGCGGGAAGGGCAATGCCGCACACGGCGCCGTTCTGTTGGTAGTCTTTCCAACCGGAACCGATCAGATAGCCGCGGACGATGGCTTCCACGGGAAGCGGTTTGAGGCGGCGTACAAGGGTCGCGCGGTCTCCCAGTTCTCTGCGCTGCCCAGCATCGGGAACAACCTCATCCAAGGATTTATCCGCGAGGTGATTGGCTACGATTCCTTGGGTTCTGCCAAACCAAAAGTTTGCCACCCGGGTCAGAACTTCACCCTTGCCGGGGATGGGTTGGTCGAGGACTACATCGAACGCTGAAAGACGATCACTGGCGACGATGAGCATGTATTCATCGTCGATCTCATAGATATCCCTAACCTTGCCCTGGTGCAACAATTTCAGATGCGGCAAGTTGGACTGATGAAGAGAGGTTGGGTTGTGCGTCATGGATTACCTGCTCCCGCCAAATCACTTATTCTAACCGTTAACATGGGTATTCCCGCAAAATTTTATCCCGTCGGCTGGATCGATTTACCTGATAGCCCGGCGTTATCGTCACATAAACTTCTTTTAATAATGGAGTCATAGGGTTTCGGTTACACTTTGAATCCATGTTAAATGTTGCTGCCGGCGGGGCAGCGAACGCGTGCCTGAGATAACGGAGAGAATGCCATGGGCGAAGATCAAAAGGATGAAGCCGGGTCGAGTGACCGGGCCGGGACACCGGTGAGCAACAGCACGACCAAAAAATCGGTCGTAAAGAAGGTTGCCAAGAAGCGTGCAACCAAGAAAGCGGTCGTGAAAAAACCGGCTGTTAAGAAAGCCGCGAACCCGGGCACAGCCACCAGACGCCGCCCACGAGCCCCGCAAGGCGCGGCAACTACCGAATTCAGTCCCCGAGAGCGCTACGAAATGATTGCCAAGATGGCATACTTCAAGGCCGAAAAACGTGGCTTTGAGCCCGGCTGGGAACAGCAAGATTGGCTGGAGAGTGAGCGAGCTATTGATGAAATGCTGACCAAGGTACGGTAACACTCTTGAGTGGGACGGCATGACCGGGCAACAGCGGTTTATGAGCGCTTTTCGTGGCAGCTTTACTTCGGCGCTGCGATGGCACCAGTTAGATGCGTTGTGGCAGGCGTTGCGCACTCAGGATATGGAGGGGTGGTACATCTACGCCGTCGGCGAAGGCCCGCCTTCCAAGCCCGCAGGAAATCTCGAGCTTGACCGATTTATTGACGAAATAAATGAATTGCTTCGCCGCGAGCATGCGGAGGATTACTGCGGTATCGTGTATGCCGACAATTTGGCGTGCCCCAGTTTTATCAAAATCTATGACCCTAACAACCTGGGAGTGTCCTGTGGCTATAGCGACAACCCACCGCTTCCCGGGTGGGTACTGAGCCGGCTTCCCCCCTGTGAGCTGTCGGCGATGCCTCTGCCCGGAAACAGAAAACGCTGGTGGAGACGTCTCTTTGCGCGTTAGCCGTGGGAATAACCATACTCCCCAAGTGGGAGGACAGCGGTTGATACATGATAATATCCTACTCAAATACTAGGAATACAGCGATCAGTGCCCGGGGTGGAGAATCTAATGAGTGAGATGTCGGCCGAAGCCCAAATGGTGCTCACCCGGGCTACCATGAGCGTCCTGGACTCTTGGAAGCTGGGTAGTGAGGAGATGGGGAGGGTGCTGGGCATGTCCGAAACAGTGCGCGCCCGAGCCTTTCAAAAGTACCGGAGTCATCAGCCATTTCCCGATGATCCCCAAGTCCACCGACGTGCCGACTACATTTTGCGTATTGCCGGTGCGTTACGCACCAGTTACCCGACCAATCCCTACATGGGGCAGCGCTGGCTACGCCAGAACCACAGGCGCTTGGGTAGAACTCCACTTTCACTCCTCTTGGAGGAGGGGGAATCTGGGTTGGTAGCCGTATTGGCAGAACTGGATTGCACTTTTAGCTGGGATCTCAGCGGCTCAAGACCCTGACCGGTTCTGATAACTCGGGCCTCGTTGGCGCCTGCGATGCCGATCAAACTGCCTTCCGTGAGCGTTGCAGCCAGACTTCCAGGCCTTGCGCGCACAATTCCATATCCATGCCAAGAATGTGTTCTTGTTCCTGATGGCTAAGGGAACAGCCGTGCTCATCCAGTCGTTTGCGATAATATGTCCAAAGTGCGGCCTCCAGGGCGGGCAGCCGGTTCTCGGTGTTTTCGCAGGAACGCGCAATCTCCGGATAGGCGTCCAGTTCTTCGTGCAAGGCGGCTACCAGTAGTTTGGGGTGGTCGATGGCGCAATAGTGGGTGAGATAGATACGGGTGGGATTGAAGGTCATCAAATGGTCCAGGGTCCGGTGCCAGACCTCGGGGTCGAACTGCACGGGCGTTGAGGGTAGCACCATGAATGGCCCCTGCTCGGTGGTCAATTCAGGGTAGGCCAGACCAAAGGTGTCTCCGGTGAACATTCCCCCGCTCGTTTCATCCCAGATACAGATGTGGTGACGGGCATGGCCTGCGGAGTGAATACAGGTCAGGACCCTGCCGTTGAGATTGACTTGGCTTCCATCTTCCACTGCGATGACCCGCTCTGCGGCGACCGGGAGAATTTCTTTAAAATTCTCCCGGAATTTTTCGTCGCCATAAACCGACTTAGAGCCTGCGGCGATTTTCTCGGGGTTGATCAAATGCGGTGCGCCTTGGGGATGTATCAGCAGTTGCGCGGTGGGCAAGGCCGACATCAATTGCCCCGCACCGCCCGCGTGGTCGAGATGAACATGGGTAGGAATAACGTACCTTACCTGGCTGGGCTCGATCCCGCGCAATGCCAAAAGCTCGAGGATATCCGGCACGGTATGGGCCGTACCGGTATCGATCAGCGCGGCCTGATCACCGCTTTGTACCAGGTAACATCCCGCCAGGCCGGTGCGGTGAAAATGGGTTTCAATACAGGTGATCCCGTGGCCCAGGTCGTGAAATGCAAGCATCCAGATAACCTAACTGATTTGGGAAGAGGTGATCAAAACTTTGCCATGCTGGATGAGTTGCGTCAAAGTCCTATGAGTTCCCCGTGCAGTCCATGGTAGTGGAGGATAGCGACGAGATCCCGGGAGCTTACCTTTTCGGGATTGTATTCTAGGACGATAAGATGCCGTTTTTCCGGGTTGAAATGAACCGAAATGATACCGTCCCGTTGCCGGAAAGCGTCCTCAAGTTCGACCATTTGTTGCGGGCTGAGGTGTTCATCGATATGCAAGGTAATGTCGGCAAGATGGATATCCATGATTTGGCTCCGGTATGTGTTGCCCCGCCAACTGGACACAAGTGGCTACCCGGCTAACTCATGTCGGGGTTGAGACGCGGCAACCGCTCGGGCCTTGCGCGCCTCGACCGGCCACCCCAGCGCAATGGCGTTAGCCAGGATGGCCGCAACTGATTTCGAAACCGCTTTTTCCAATGGAAAAAGTCCAGTGGCTCTTTACCATACAGCGTTTCGTCGAGCTCCAGCATCAGGCTGCGCATTTGCTCCGTATCGGCGCGATGGTGTATGGCCACCAGCCGGTCTCCCAGCTCCTGCATGGGTAGCTGGGGTGGTATGCTCAAATGCTTGTTGGCGAGAAACTTCAACATGTAGCTCCATACTTCGGGGTCGGTCTCGCCGTCCACCACCCGTACGCAAAACCATAGTCGGAAACTTCTGGGAAGGGCCTTGACGAAGACCTGGCGCACTTTTTGTAGCCGGCGTATCGGCGAAAGCCAGGCAAGAAACGCTCGGAATCGACTGGCGCCGAATGCCGCCAAGATACCCATTTCCTCTTCCACCACCATCATAAAGCGTTTTTTCCGCAGCCAGGCCAACATCCAAAAGCCGATGGTTACAGAGAACAGCCCGATCAGTGGCACCCACAGCAGGACCGAAGAGGCTCCGGGAAACAGGTCAGCTATTTTTCCGTCTTGGCTACCCGGATCCCCTCTCGCGACAATTTGACGGATAGGGACTACGCTGGTCTCGGGCAGGCCGGTATCCACGTTCCACCAGTCGATGCGCAGCTCCGGTATCTGCAGTTTTCCCCCATGTTGCGGCACCAAGGTAAAGGTCTCGCTTTTCTTTCCCAGCAAGTAGCGACCGTCGGTGGAAAGCTTGCCTTCATTTTCGGAACGCTCGCGGTAAACGTGGAAGCCGCTTTTATTTAATGCCTGTTCGAATGAGGGGAGTTGCCCACCGGTTGCCCCCACCGCCGAAATGTTGACCACCAGGGTGACGGGCTGGCCAACCTCAAGGCGATCGATGCCCTCAAGATAAGACTGCAGTACCAGGCCGTGCAGTGGTAGCCAGGGTTGAACCTGTGCCGACATGGGCCTGACTTCCAGCAGGATTGACGCCGGAGAGGCGAGATCGAAACCCTCTCTGCGGCCGCCACTCTGGTTACCCGTGACCCGAATCGATGGAATAGTGATGCTACCGCTGGTTAGCGGGGTAACCGCATAGTGAAACGTGTTGATAATCTCCTGCCGTCCATTGGTCCGCAGGGAACCGACCACCGGGCCGTCTAGTTTAGTGATGATCAGAGAACCCACAGTGGGAATCTCCGGCTGGACGCTCTCCAGATTAGCGCTGCTGATTACGCGGAGGGTCAGAATCAGCGGCTGGTGTTCGTAGGGTGTGCGCAGTGGGACACTGACGTCGAGTCGGGGAGGTGGTAAGGATTCCGATCCTGATTGCCGCCCGTATGGGCTTGTCGGATTGGATGGCCAGGGCTGCTGCGGTCTATATTGGGGGGGCTGTTGTCTTGGCGCCGCGTAGCTCGAGTCTGATCTTCTTTCTCTGTCGGTGGATTCAGATGGCTGGGGTGAGTAGTGTGGGCGCGGTTGGTTTCCTGGAGGCCAATACCCGGGTTGCTGCTGACCGGGAAAGGCGTAGGGATATCCATAGCCTGGGAACTGGGAATAGGGTTGCTGTTGCGCCGGGGCATCGAGGACCCAGCCTGTCTGAATCAGGCCCGCCACTAACCCCAACGAAAACAACCGCCGCCTGATCGAGGATTGTGTCATAGCGCTATCCTACCATGGCCTGGGTTCCCGCAATGGTCCCCCCTGACGTCGTACTTGGCGTTGTTCTTCATAGATAAACTGGTTACGCAAGAGCACCGCTGGATTTCCCTCTATCTGTTGTAGCCACTGCTCCATTAACAGGGAAGCAGCATCCATACCCGGTCCTTTGGCCTCCTTGTCAGTCAACTCGCTGCTGCCCGTGGCCGAGGGGTCGGGCAATTCGCCCTGTTGATCGAAGCGTTCTACCGCTTCCATTCCCTCGCTACGCGGGGGCTCCATGAGCTCATCAGGAGCGGGCATCCGGCCTGCTTGGCGTTTACTCCCCGCATGACTTCCTGGAGATTCCTGGGCTGTTGCTTCGGGTGGCTGCGCTGACTCGTTCTCACCGGGTTTCTGGTCCGGCTGTTGTCCCTGGCGACGATCATTCTCGGACTCGGAGTCCTGGCCTCCTGATTGGCGCTCTTGCTGATTTGGATCGTTGCCGTCCATATTTTGGTCTTGTTTGATTTCATCGCCGGACTTTCCATCGCGCCGATCCGGATCGCCGCTGCTCTGGGGTGATTTGTCATCGTTTGTTTCAGTGGATTCTCCGGCTTGCTGTTGATCTTGTTGTGGGTCATCGGATTCGCCAGCTTCGGTAGGTGTATCTTTTTCTCCACCTTGTTCCTGGGCTTGTCGCTGTTCATCACCGGATTGTTGTTGCTCGGACTGCTGTTGTCCGGATTGGGATGCCTGTTGCTCCTGTTGCTGGTCGCCGGACTGCTGCTGCT
>JAGRGP010000035.1 GCA_020445415.1 Gammaproteobacteria bacterium
GGGCCAGCAGCGTCTTACCGGTACCAGGCGACCCCACCATAAGCACACCTCTTGGGATCTTGCCGCCGAGTTTCTGGAATTTGGAAGGGTCCCGCAAGAATTCCACCATTTCCGACACTTCTTCCTTGGCCTCTTCCACCCCCGCAACATCGGCAAATGTCACCTTTACCTGGTCTTCACTCAGCATGCGCGCCTTGCTTTTTCCAAAGGACATCGCACCACGTCCGGCCCCCCCTCCCTGCATCTGCCGCATAAAGAAGATCCACAGGCCGATCAGAATAAACAGCGGGAACCAGTTGATAAGGATCTGCATGAGGATTGAAGGCTTCTCGGGAGGTGACGCCACGATCTCGACATTATTATTCAACAGATCACTGACCAATCCGTCGTCTTCAGGAGCGTAAGTGCTGAAGGCGGAACCTGAAGTAAGTATCCCGTCGATCTCCCGGCCGTTGATCGTCACCGATTGCACCGACCCAGCTTTAACCTGATCGATGAATTCGGAGTAAGCCAGTTGGTTTGGACGCGCCTTCTGTGCGGTGAAATTGTTGAACACCGACATCAATACGATTGCGATGATCACCCACAGAATCAGATTTTTCGCCATGTCGTTCAAAACAGAAACCCTCTGCAAAGTCCTTGGCCAATAGGACGAAAGCCACCCTCTTGGGCGACGGCCATGCTCGGAAAACACCGGGTCACACTCACCTCAACCCGCGTAGAGCAAACCCTTCTGGCTCCGACCAGCACCGCTACCGGCTTTGGATAGGATCAGGATGCCAATCTCTATTCCCGTCGGCATCGGCGCTCCACAGCCACCCCCCAGGGGGCGGCCCCTCCGGGGAAAGAGTGGTTACGGTTACCCAATTAGTGAAGTTACTATACATCATAGTTCCCCGCCACTAGGTAAACTTCGCGGCTTTTTGCTCTAGACGCCCTGGGTTTGCGAGTAACCACCTTCCCAAAACTGCCGCGAACAGCCTGACAATACTGATCAAACCCCTCGCCCTGAAACACCTTGACCACCATACCGCCCCCCGGTACCAAGACCTCCCGGGTGAACGCCAGGGCCAGTTCACACAGATACATGGCTTTTGGCTGGTCCACCGCCGCCATGCCACTGACATTGGGGGCCATGTCGGAGATTACAAGATCGACAGGAGCTCCGCGCAGCAGCTCCCGCAGCTGCAGCAGCGCCCTGTCCTCCCGAAAATCACCCTGTATGAACTCGACACCGTCCAGAGGGTCCATGGGCAAAATGTCCAAGGCGATAACCCGACCGGTGCGGCCGACAATCTGGCGGGCCAGCTGACACCATCCGCCTGGAGCGGCACCAAGATCGACCACGACCTGCCCAGGCTTCAATACCCGATCCCTTGCCTGTATCTCCTGCAACTTGAACACCGCCCGAGAGCGGTAACCTTGCTGATGAGCCTGTTTGACGAATTCGTCGTTAAAATGGCGGTCCAGCCACTGACGGCTGCTCTTGCGTTTCTTCACAGGGCTGGCTCCTTCACCTTCCTACAATTCACGAGGGATTCCAGTAGAATATCGGTAATCACGAACCGGGAGTCGGGTATGAGCATCACACAAAAACAACGCCGCCACCTGAAAAGCTTGGCCCACCATCTCAAGCCTGTCGTCATCGTTGGGCAACATGGACTCAACCAAGGCGTCCTCGACGAGCTGCGTTCCACATTCGAGGCACACGAACTCATCAAGGTCAGACTTAACGCCGAGGATAGGGCAACCCGAGAAACCATGGTAGAGCATATCTGCCGGGAAACTGGTTCGAACCTGGTGCAAACCATCGGACACGTGGGCGTGTTCTACCGGCGCGACAGTGATAAACCCAGGATCAAACTGCCGGAGTAGGCCGCTTTATATTCCCAACCGCTTCCGCCGCAGCCTTATTCGTAACGAACCTGAAGGATCTCTAGGTGACGGGAGCCTTTTGGAGTATCTACCACTGCCACCTCTTCTGCACGTTTGCCGATTAGCGCTCGGGCAATGGGCGAGCTTACGGATATCAGTCCCCGTTTGATGTCGGCCTCGTCCTCGCCAACAATCTGAAACCTATGCTCCTCGTCGGATTCCTCTTCATAAACCTCGATAGTGCAGCCGAATACAACCCGACCGTCCGCATTGAGCTTGGTTACGTCAATGATCTGGGCATGCGACAACTTGCCCTCGATCTCCTTAATGCGGGCCTCCACGAATCCTTGTTGCTCTCTGGCGGCATGGTATTCCGCGTTCTCCTTGAGATCTCCGTGAGCACGGGCCTCGGCAATCGCCTGGATAACTTTCGGCCGCGCAATACTCTTCAGCTCGTTGAGTTCTTCACGCAGCTTTTCGGCGCCACGAACGGTCAAGGGAATTTTCGTCATCGGATGATCTCCAGTCTCTTGTCAGGGTGGTAGTCTCCAGTTGGTTCAGTCTGCTGGAGACCCCGGCCGCCTTGCATCAAACTTAACCTCGATGCAGATCCTGCAATCGCCGAACACAAGTGGTATCAGACTGTTTCAGTGCCAGACAGATCGCCTCTCCACCGGACATGGTTGTAGTGTAGGTTACCTTATGGCGCAGGGCGGCACGGCGAATTTCCGCGGAATCTTCTATCGCCTTCTTGCCTTCCGTCGTATTGATAATAAGATCAAATTCGTCGTTCTTGATCATATCCACCACGTGGGGCCGGCCTTCGAGCACCTTGTTGACCCGGGTACAGGGGATTCCCTCCCGCGTGATCACCCGGCAAGTCCCGCTGGTGGCCACCAATTCGAAATTCTGCTCGTGCAGCTCCCGAGCCACCGCCACCACGCGCTTTTGGTCGGCCTCGCGCACCGATAGTAATGCTCTTCCCGCACGGGGAAGCAAATCACCAGCTCCTTCCAACGCCTTGGCAAAGGCCTCGCCAAAGTTGTTGCCGACCCCCATCACCTCTCCGGTGGACTTCATCTCAGGGCCCAGCAGCGTATCCACTCCCGGAAATTTTACGAATGGAAAGATCGCCTCCTTGACAAAAAAGTGCCGGGGAATCACCTCGTCGGTGAAACCTTGCTGCTCCAAGCTTGTACCGACCATGCACCGCGCCGCCACCTTAGCGAGTTGTACCCCCGTGGCCTTGGATACAAACGGGACAGTACGAGACGCCCGTGGATTGACTTCCAATAAATAGATCTCGTTTTCCTTGATGGCAAACTGAGTGTTCATCAACCCCACTACCTTAAGCTCCAGGGCCAGCCTTCTGATCTGGTCTCGCATGCGATCCTGAATCGCCGTGGAGAGGGTATATGGGGGGAGGGAGCAGGCCGAATCTCCGGAATGGACACCGGCCTCTTCGATATGTTCCATAATCCCTCCGATTACCACATCCTTACCATCGCAGATCGCGTCTATATCCACTTCTATCGCATCGTTTAAAAAGCGATCTAACAATACCGGTGAATCGTTGGAAACACTCACCGCCTCCCGCATGTAACGTCTCAAGTCATCTTCATCATGCACGATTTCCATGGCCCGGCCGCCGAGTACATAAGAGGGTCTGACAACCAACGGATAGCCGACTTGCTCGGCCAGCCTTACTGCCTCATCCGGGCTGGAGGCCGTCCGATTGGGAGGTTGTTTCAAGAGGAGTTTGTCAACCAGTTTCTGAAATCGCTCCCGGTCTTCGGCAAGATCGATGGAATCCGGGCTGGTGCCAATAATAGGCGCCCCCGCAGCCTCGAGCTCCTGTGCTAATTTCAAAGGCGTCTGCCCACCATACTGCACGATCACTCCCTGAGGCCTCTCCAAATTGATTACCTCCAGTACATCCTCGAGGGTCAACGGTTCGAAATAGAGTCGGTCAGAGGTGTCGTAATCGGTGGATACGGTCTCGGGATTGCAGTTGACCATGATGGTCTCATAACCGTCTTCACGCATCGCAAAGGCCGCATGGACGCAGCAATAGTCAAATTCGATACCCTGGCCGATACGGTTTGGCCCCCCGCCGAGCACCATAATCTTCGGATTACCGGTGGGCGCGGCCTCACACTCCTCTTCGTAGGTTGAATAAAGATAGGCGGTACTGGTGGCAAATTCGGCCGCGCAGGTATCTACGCGTTTGAAGACCGGCTTGACCCCTTGAGCCCAGCGCCGCCCCCTGATCTCATCCTCCCGGACACCTACCAATCGGGATAAACGCAGGTCGGAGAATCCCTTGCGCTTCAAAAAACGCAGTCGCTCTGCATCCAGCGCCCCAACACCCTGGTGGCGGACCTCCCCCTCGATTTGGACCAGCTCCTCTATCTGCGCCAAAAACCAGGGATCGATGCGGGTAACTTCGAATATCTCTTCCAGTTTCCAGCCGGATCTGATGGCATCCGCCAGATACCAAAGACGCTCCGCGCCCGGTTCTCTGAGTTCATGCCGCAAGATAGAGGTCAGTTGCTCGGAATCAAGATCCACGATCTCGTCGAGACCACTCTTACCAGTTTCCAGCCCCCTAAGCGCCTTCTGGAGCGATTCCTGAAAAGTCCTGCCGATTGCCATTACCTCACCAACTGACTTCATCTGTGTGGTGAGGCGATCCGGCGCCTGAGAAAACTTTTCGAAGGCGAAGCGCGGAACCTTGGTCACCACATAGTCGATCGTGGGTTCAAACGATGCGGGAGTAGCACCGCCGGTGATCTCGTTGCTCAACTCGTCGAGCGTGTAACCGATAGCCAGCTTGGCTGCAACCTTAGCGATAGGGAAACCGGTAGCTTTAGAGGCCAGGGCCGAGGAACGAGACACCCGGGGATTCATCTCGATGATGATCATGCGCCCATCATCGGGATTGATGGCAAACTGCACGTTTGAACCACCGGTATCCACACCGATCTCGCGCAACACCGCTAGCGAAGCATCCCGCATGATCTGAAATTCCTTGTCAGTCAGGGTCTGAGCCGGTGCCACGGTTATCGAATCGCCGGTATGCACCCCCATCGGATCCAGGTTTTCGATCGAGCAGACGATAATGCAGTTATCCTTGCTGTCCCGCACCACCTCCATCTCATATTCCTTCCAGCCAAGCGCGGATTCTTCGATCAGCAACTCGTTGGTGGGAGACAGGTCGAGACCTCGCTCACAGATCTCCACAAATTCTTCTTTGTTGTAGGCAATGCCGCCCCCCGAGCCGCCCATCGTAAAAGAGGGACGGATAATGGTAGGAAACCCAATCACCGCCTGTACCTGGAGCGCCTCTTCCAAGCTGTGCGCAATCGCCGAGCGTGGCATCTCCAAACCGATCTTTTTCATGGCCTTACGGAACAGGTCGCGGTCCTCGGCTTTGTCTATTGCCTCGCGGGATGCACCTACCATCTCTACCCCGTATTTTTCCAATACTCCCTCTCGCACCAGATCAAGCGCACAGTTGAGCGCCGTCTGCCCGCCCATGGTAGGCAACAGCACATCGGGACGCTCCTGATCGATAACTCGCTCGAGGGTCCGCCAAGTAATGGGTTCGATATAAACCGTATCGGCGCTGTCGGGGTCGGTCATGATGGTGGCAGGATTGGAATTGACCAGAATGACCCGGTAGCCCTCCTCCCGCAGCGCCTTGCATGCCTGAGCACCGGAGTAGTCGAATTCGCAAGCTTGGCCGATGACGATGGGTCCGGCTCCGATAATCAATACACTCTCAATGTCAGTTCTTTTTGGCATGGAATCACAAACCGCTTGTCAGCACGAAAGTCTAGGATGGGTTGCAACCGATTCAACGGTGATTTGCTACCTCTTGAATCAACTCAATAAAGTGGTCGAACAGAGGCGCCACGTCGTGGGGGCCCGGACTTGCCTCCGGATGCCCCTGAAACCCAAATGCCGGACGATCGGTCCGGTGTATACCTTGTAGAGAATGGTCGAACAGGGAGCGGTGGGTGGCCACCAGATTATCGGGGAGGCTCTGTTCGTCTACCGTGAACCCATGATTCTGACTGGTGATCATTACGCTGTGGTCCGATAGATCCTGCACCGGATGATTAGCACCATGATGGCCGAATTTCATCTTTATCGTTTTGGCATCGCTGGCCAACGCCAGCAATTGGCATCCAAGGCAAATACCGAATATCGGCACACCCTTGTCGATCAAGGTGCCGATGGCATCGATCGCATAGTCGCAAGGTTCCGGATCCCCGGGCCCATTGGATAGAAACACCCCATCCGGTTGCATTGCCATCACGTCGGCCGCCGAGGTCTGCGCCGGCACCACCGTGATCCGGCATCCCCGATCCACCAGCATGCGCAGTATGTTGCGCTTTACGCCGTAATCGT
Source organism: Gammaproteobacteria bacterium (assembly GCA_020445415.1). GTDB lineage: Bacteria > Pseudomonadota > Gammaproteobacteria > Chromatiales > Chromatiaceae > HKST-UBA178. Next base: position 6,292 of record JAGRGP010000035.1, read on the forward strand.
AGGCAACTACGTGAAACGGCAACTGTTCTTTGAGGTTGCCGGTTACACCATGATACCCGCCCTTCAACGACCAGGTTCCTTCGGTCCACTGATAAGCGGCCGGCGTAGTCACCACCTTGGCCAAATCCATGCCCTTTAGGCCTGGAAAGGCCCGAGCGGCACCTATTGCACCCATCTCGTCAACGGCATCTCCAGCCTGGATGCAACCGCTTAACGCACCCTTCTCCCGCAGCATTCGGGTCAACCGCCGTGTGTCGACATCGGCAATCGATACCACCCCATGAGCCTCTAGATAGTCATCTAGTGGCCATTTGCACCGCCAGTTGCTAGCCAGCCGGGGCAAATCCCTAATGATTAGGCCGGCGGGCTGAATTGCCGCGGATTCCTCATCTTCATCGTTGGCGCCGGTATTCCCTATGTGGGGGTATGTAAGGGTTACAATCTGGCTACGATAGGAGGGATCGGTCAGTATCTCCTGGTAACCTGTCATGGCCGTATTGAATACCACCTCTCCTACGGTTTGACCGTCTACACCAATCGACGTCCCCCGAAACACTGATCCATCTTCCAGGACTAAAAGTGCTTTTTTCTTCAAAATTCAGTCCCCTACAGGCGTGCGAAACGGGACGGAACCCGAACAGGAACCATCCCGATTTGTATGTTCACGGGAACGGACTCACCGGCTTTCGGTGATTACCGATTAGTTGAATTTTACGTTATGCTGCAGTGCAAGTCCACGACGGCGACCTCAACCTTGCAGATGAGTGCGTGCCCAAGATACTAAGCGGGAACTGTCCATGGCACCAGCCGCCCGTGCCAGCTCCTTTCCATTTTGGAACAACGCAAGGGTTGGGATACTGCGAATACTGTACCTTGCGGCTAACTGCTGGCAATCTTCGGTATTGACCTTGAGCAGACGACAGTGCGGCTCCAATTCCACGGCTGCCCGTTCAAAGGCAGGAGCCATGGCACGGCAGGGTCCACACCATGGGGCCCAAAAATCCACCAGTAATGGCAAATCGCTACGTGCAAGCTGGCGGGAGAACCCAGCTTCGTCAACTGCCACCGGCTGACCGACGAACAGGCGCCTATGGCACCTCCCGCACTTAGGGTCGTTACTAAGCCTTGCGGAGGGCACACGATTGATGCTGCTGCAGTGGGGACATACAATATGGTTGGTTTGGGACACGCCAGAATCGCCTAAATGGTAATACTTGAGTTAAACAATGGGCATTCTATCGGGGAAATCAAGCCCGGAGGTAATGCGTGTGTGATCTGGGATGAGTCACTTCCCGCGCGGGGTCATCGAACTCTGATCCGGGCTTCTTCATAAATCTCATACCTTTGAGTGGGCGAACCGATGAACAACACAGGCAGCAGACTCCCTTACATCGGTTTTGGACTTCGTCTGCGTCGGGAGTACATTCCCGCCATTGTCGCAGAGCAGCCTCCGGTCGATTGGTTTGAGATCATCTCCGAGAGCTACCTCGGTGACAATCAGGAGGCATTGCGCCAGCTCGAACCCATCCGTGCCCGCTATCCCATCGTGATGCACGGCATCTCGCTAGCTGTGGGCAGCCCCTGGCCTCTGGATTTTGATTACCTGAAACGACTCAAGGCACTGATCGACACCATCGATCCCGTTTGGGTATCCGATCACCTATGCTGGAGCGGCGCCGATGATGTTCAGGGCCGCATGCTGCCACTGCCCTATTCCGCCGATACCCTGGACCATGTCGTTCCCAGGATTCGCGAAATCCAGGACTTCCTGGGCCGCCAGATCCTGCTGGAAAACGTCCCCATGGGGCGCTGTAGCCCCACCCCCGAAATAGCGGAGGCGGATTTCATCAGCGAGGTAGCCGAACGCTCAGACTCCTTGATCCTGTTGGATGTCGCCAATCTCCATACCACCGCCATGGATCAAGCACTGTCCCCCGAGGACTATTTGGAACAGCTCCCGATCGACCGAATACAGCAGATCCATCTAGCCGGGGCGGTCGTGCTTTGCGATAGCTTGGAACGTGCCGAGCAAGATGACAGCGACCCACTCTGGGAGCTATACAGCGGTCTGCTGATGCGTCTTGGGCCGGTCTCCACGATGATCGAGCGCATGGACAGCATACCCCCGCTAAGCGGCATGGTGGCCGAACTGGAGAAAGCCCGGTGTGCGGCCAATACCTTGCTTCTGCGCTAGCGTGGTTCCCCCAGACCCTATCCGAACAGCGACAATTTCGGTCGTTATACCCTGTTTCAATCGGGCCGCCACCCTAGAGCGGGCGGTTTCGTCCGTCGTTCGGCAAACCCGGCCACCCTTGGAGATCATCATCGTTGATGATGGTTCGGACGACGGCACGCGGGAGCTCATCCGCCAGCGATTTCCCCAGTGCATCTACCTGCGGCAGGAAAATCTCGGAGTAAGCCGTGCCAGAAACCGGGGAATCTCGGCCGCCCGCGGTGACTGGATCGCGCTACTGGATTCGGATGACGAATGGCTGCCCAGCAAACTCGAACACCAGTTGAGCCTGCTAGCCTCCCTGCCGGATTGCAGGATTTGCCACACTGATGAGATTTGGATTCGCCACGGTCGCCGCGTTAATCCCAAAAAAAAGCATGCCAAGCAGGGTGGAGAACTGTTTTTTCGGTGCCTGCCCTTGTGCGCCATCTCTCCCTCCTCCGTATTGCTTCATCGCTCATTAATTGAAGAAGTAGGTGGGTTCGACGAGTCATTTCCCGCCTGCGAAGATTATGACCTGTGGTTGCGCATCTGCGTTGATAACGCTGTTGCCTTTGTCGAAACCCCTCAGGTCATCAAGTACGGCGGCCATCCCGATCAGCTGTCTCGAACAGTATGGGGCCTGGACCGTTACCGAATCCGTGCGTTAGAAAAAATCATCACCAGTGGTCGACTGTCCAAAGCGTATAGGGCGGCCGCTGTCCAGACACTGATCCAAAAAGCGGGGATCGTTGCCAACGGTGCTAAGAAACGTGGTAACGAAGCACTGGCCAAACAATATCAGGACAAGATAACAAGTATGGAACGCTTTCACGCCGAGTGACACGAAATCTAACCGGTCACACCGTCACTGGCCGCATTGCCGCTGAACTCGGTAAGCTCGATTTCGGCCGGTATGAATTCAAGCCTGCAGAAAACCATAAACCGCCACTACTGACGCGGGGCCAATGGATTGGCGGAGAGAGAGGGATTCGAA
>JAGRGP010000036.1 GCA_020445415.1 Gammaproteobacteria bacterium
GGGTGATCGACAGCAGGTCGTTGTTCCCCTTAAGATCGCTTTCCCAGTGCGCGAACCTCTCGCCCCGGTAATCCGCCTCCTGGAGTTTGTGGCGTTGGATCATGGTACCCATCGCGCCGTCTAACAGCAGGATGCGCTGATTCAGTAAAGACTTCAGTTCGGTGCTCCGGTCTGTTGGTTGGTTCATCTGATTTTCGGATAGCTTAAGGGTAAACTGCCAATTATAGGTGCGATGGTGCTAAGGATGAAACGTGCCACGGTCTGTTTCTCTGAAATTGCGGCGTTGGTAAGCTAAGGACATGACATTTTACGTCACTGAAGAAAGACGCTCGATTGGGCTATTGATATCGCTGCTGTGCTGGTGGCTTGCGGTGAGCCCGGTGTTTGCCGCACCCGATGATGTACGTGTCCGTGTTGGGGTCTATTTCAATCCACCGCTCTCCTATATCGACGAAAACGGCACGCCATCGGGGTTTGTCATCGATATCCTGAGCTATATCGCCAAGCAGGAGCGGTGGAGCCTGGATTACGTGGATTGCTCCTGGGACGAATGCAATGAACTGCTGGTGCTTGGGGAGATCGATATGCTGTCCCCGATGGCCGCCAGCGATGCCCAGCAGAGACGGGTGGATTACAATCGGGAAAGCCTGTTTGTCAATTGGGGGCAAATTCTTACCCATCGCGGACTACAAATCGAGTCTCCGTTGGATCTCCAGGGCAAGACCGTTATCGCCATCAGTGGCGACGTGCATTACGCGGACTTGAAAGAACTGGCGGAGCATTTTGATATCGATGTACGGTTTTTGGAGGTTGACGAATACGAGGACGTACTGGCCTGGGTGGCATACGGACCCGCCGACGCCGGTCTGGTCAACCGTTCGTTCGAGTTAGCAAAGTATCCGCAGTACACACTTGAGAAATCCTCTGTGATATTCAATCCAGCGGAGATACGCATAGCGCTTTCACCCAGGAATAGCCAGCTGGAGAACGCTCGTCGTATTCAACGAATCGATGCACATCTGGCACGACTGAAAGGCAATCAAGAGTCACTCTACTACCAGCTCCAGGGCCATTGGTTCGATGATCACGATGAGAACGAACTTCCTCCCTGGGTCTGGTGGGTGCTACTGTTGATTGTCAGCATCTCGTTGTCTTTAGCAATTGGGGTACTGGTATTGCGCAGACAGATCCGCTTCCATGTTCGGCGGATTCGGGAAATGGGCGACCGTTTTAGCGCATTCATGAAATATCTGCCGGGAATGGCCTGCATGAAGGACGAAAAGGGACGTTACATCTTCGTTAACCCGGCTTGGGAGCAGAGCCGCCGCCTACATAAGTCCGAGGTGTTGGGAAAAACGCCACGGGAACTCTGGCCGGATCGGGAGTTCGACCGGGATACCGTAGAGCGTGAGGCACTGAGAACCCTGCAGGCAATCGAATCCGAGGAAACCAACCTTTGGGATGAAGGCACCCGCCACTGGCGGATCATCAAGTTTCCTATTCTGGATAGCAAGGGAGGCGCTGCCATGGTGGGCGAAATCGGCCTGGACATCACTGCGCAGAAGGATGCCGAGGACCGGCATGCCCGGTTAAACCGGCAGCTGCAGTTGCTCCTCGAATCAGCCGGTGACGGTATCTTCGGGCTGGACGGCCTAGGTCGGTGCATATTCATCAACCAAGTTGCGCTGGACCTCTTGGGCTACCATCGGGAGGATATTGTTGGCCACAACATTCATGATTTGATTCAGCATTCCAGGTTCGACGGCACCGCCTATCCTGAACTGGAGTCCCCGATCTATCTCGCCATTAGAAAGGGTGACAAGTCGCGGGTCGTCAGCGAAGTGTTCTGGCGCGCCCAAGGCGTGGCGTTTCCCGTTGAATACACGGTTCACCCAATTGCTGAGGGAGAGTATCCCGGCGCCGTCGTGGTCTTTCGTGAAAAGACGGTCGGTTGAATCTCCAATGCCTGACTCCACCAGGGTCGAGGATACCGCGGTGACCAATCCCCATTGGATAATGCCGGACTATTACGGTGGTGGGATTGCCAATCTAATGTCCTCGATCGCTAACGGATTGGGTGGTAAGGACACGGGTTATCCCGGACTCGCCTGCAGCGGTGGGTTGGACGCGATAACTGACGCCAGAAACATCATCCTGCTCGTGGTAGATGGGTTGGGTTACCGCTATCTCAGCAATCAGAATGAGACGGTTCTCGCCGCACATTGCCGGGAGCGGCTTACCACCGTATTTCCCTCCACTACCGCAACCGCGATACCGATGTTTCTGACCGGCGTTCCACCCCAGCAGCATGGCTTTACGGGTTGGTTCACCTATTTTTCGGAATTGGGCTCGGTTATCGCGGTGCTGCCGTTTTGCCACCGGCTCGGTTATTCGCCCGTGGACAGCGGGCTCCTGTCTCCCGGAGAGCTGTCTGGCGCCACCACGTTTTTCGATCGCATCCCGGTGGCAAGTAGCATACTAACCCCTGACTGGATCTCCGATTCGGCCTTTAATCGGGCCTTTAGCGGGTCGGGGAAGGTGGTTCCCTTCCACGGGTTGCAGGATCTTGGAACCCGGTTGTGTCGCGCGGTTGGGCGGGGGAAGAGGCGTCAATACCTCTATGCTTACTGGGGAGAATTCGATGCATTGGCTCACCAATACGGTGTTGGCAGCACTCAGGTAGCTAAGCATTTTCGCGAGTTGGACCGGTTTTTCGAGGAACTGCTGACTGGTCTGCGCGGAACGGATACGCTGCTGTTGGTGACGGCCGACCATGGCTTTATCGACAGTAGCCAAGCGCGCAACATTTCCCTGGCGGATCACCCCAAGCTGGCGGATACGTTGATGGTGCCTCTGTGTGGCGAGCCTAGGTTGGCATTCTGCTATGTACATCCAGACAAGCAAGGGATATTCGAGGACTATGTTGGTGAGCGGTTTTCCCAACAAATCGATTTGGTAAGTAGCTCCCGGTTGCTGGAAGCGGGCTGGTATGGTCTGGGGGCGCCACATCCGGGCCTTAAGAATCGAATTGGGCATTACACCCTGGTGATGCGGGAAAATTACATGATTACCGGGCGGTTGCCGGGGGAGAGGCCGAACTGCCATATCGGAGTGCATGGCGGGGTGAGTCAGGATGAGATGTATGTGCCTTTGATAGTCGCGGAGTGCTAGGCGATGGATGAACTGGAGGCGTTACGCAAGCGGCTTTCCCGACTGGATGTGGAGTTGCTGGAGATGGTCGCGCACCGCCAGCGTATCGTGGCCGAGATCGGCCGGGTCAAGTCGGCCACTGGCCGAGGGACCCGTGATTTTACCCGGGAGAAAGAGGTGCTGGAGCTCGCTCGACGCACGGCTCAACGGGTGGGGTTGGAGGAGCAGGTTGGGGCGGATCTGTTCAGATTGCTGATCCGCGCCTCTTTGGCCACTCAGGAGCAGGATAAGGTTGCAGCGTCTGCACGGGGAACCGGTAAAACTGCCCTGGTGGTTGGTGGCGCCGGGCAAATGGGGCAATGGTTCGTGCGTTTTTTGGACAGTCAGGGTTACCAGGTGGAGGTATGTGACAGGGCGGGGGGGATTGCCGGTTACTGCTCGTACGAAGACCTTGAGCACGCCGGTCTTGACCAGGACTTGATCGCGGTTACTGCACCCATTGCCGAGACCGCGGAGATTCTCTCGCAGCTCGCCAGCCGTAAGCCCCGGGGTTTGATTTTCGATATCAGCTCCCTTAAGGGGCCGCTCGAAGGGCCGTTGAATCGGCTCAAGGAGGCCGGCTGTCTGGTGACCTCTATTCATCCCTTGTTCGGTCCCGATACCGAACTCCTTTCCGGTCGTAATCTGGTGATTGTCGACCTGGGAGTTCCGGAAGCAACCGCCCTAGTGCGTCAGTTGTTTTCTTCTACAATGGCGGATCAGGTGGAGATGACCCTTGATGTTCATGATCGGGCAATGGCTTATGTTTTGGGGCTCTCCCACGCCGTGAACATCGCCTTTTTTAACGCCCTGATGGAAAGCGGCGAGGATGCCTCGACATTGGCGCGGCTGTCGAGCAGCACCTTTGACGCCCAGCTGGATGTAGCAAGCCATGTGGCAAGGGAGAATCCGTATCTCTATTTCGAGATCCAGTCTCTCAACAGCCACAGCCCACGTGCCTTGATTGCGCTGCTGAATGCGGTCACCCAGTTGGCTGGACGGGTATTGGATCGCGATGAGCAAGGTTTCGTAGAATTGATGGCCCAGGGCAAGGAGTTCCTGGCCAGACGGCCGGATGATCGGCCTTAGCCCGGATCAACTCCCCGGGGAGTTCTCTCGGTGTAGGGTGACCGAGTCCCTGCTGGGGCGGTTTGACTGACCGGGAATGGTGGTGAACGCTCAATACTAACGGAGACCAGACTATGAGATTCGAATGGATGCTAGCTTGTTTGTTGCTTATCACGGCCCCGGTGTGGGCCGAGGTGGTCGATATGCCGGTGGAGTATCGGGCCGGCGAGACCGTGATGCAGGGTTATCTTGCCTATGACAATGCGCTCGACGGAAGACGCCCAGGGGTTCTGGTGGTGCATGAATGGTGGGGACACAACGACTACGCTCGTAAGCGCGCACGCATGTTGGCGGCTCTTGGTTACACTGCCCTGGCGGTGGATATGTATGGTGACGGGAAGCAAGCGGATCACCCGCAGGATGCCAGTCAGTTTTCTGGCGAGGTAACCCGCAATATGGAGATCGCTGCCGCCCGGTTCGACGCGGCAAAACAGCTGCTCCAGCAACAGCCTAGTGTCAACCCCGATGATATTTCGGCTATTGGTTACTGCTTTGGCGGCGGCATCGTTCTGGAGATGGCAAGGCGCGGTGTGGATCTCGATTTGGTGGCCAGTTTTCATGGCAGCCTGGGCACTGGCGATCCCGCGCAGCCTGGCCAGGTGAAAGCCAAAGTATTGGTATTTAATGGCGCAGATGACCCTTTTGTTACAGCTGCCCAGAAAGCAGCGTTCAAGGCGGAAATGGAGCAGGCCGGCGTTGACTACCAGTTTGTGGATTATCCCGGTGCCATGCATAGCTTCACCAATCCGGGTGCCGATGATTACGGGACTCGGTTTCAGTTACCGCTCGCCTACAATCCAGAAGCCGATGCCAAATCCTGGGCGGAGTTGCGGGAGGCACTTGAGCGCCGCTACCAAGACTGATCGGCTTGATGGGCGCCGTTTTATTCTATGTTCATGACCCAATGTGCAGTTGGTGCTGGGCCTTCCGGCCTACCTGGCTGCGCATTGTGGAGGCGCTGCCGGAGACCATAAACTACCGGCTCCTGCTCGGAGGGCTGGCGCCCGACTCTGGTGAGGCGATGCCGATCGAGTTGCAGCAGCGGTTGGAAGACACCTGGCGGGCGATTGAGCGGCGGGTGCCGGGCACCGTATTTAATTTTGCCTTCTGGCGTCAGTGCCGACCTCGGCGTTCTACCTACCCGGCATGTCGGGCCGTTATCGCGGCGAGGAAGCAGGGCAAGGAGTTCGAGGAACCGATGATTTTGGGTGTTCAGCAGGCCTATTATCTTCAGGCCAGAAATCCATCGGACGACGAAACCTTGATTGCTATTGCCGAAACACTGGATTTGGCACTGCCGCGTTTTGCCACCGACCTAAACTCAGCAACAACCCAGGCGCAGTTAGAACAGGAGATTCGTTGGGGGCAGCTTATCGGGGCCCGGGGGTTTCCCAGCCTAGTACTTGAAACGGCAGCCGGATACCGGTTGTTGGATTACGATTACCTGGATCCTGGAGTGGTGTTGGATCGGCTGGAGAATGGAGTGTAGAACCTATCTCAAAATTGCCGCACGCCACCGATACGGTGTTAAAACCTGCCTCAACTGCTCATTTACTCCGTGTAAGCTGCGCGTTTTCGGCCGGTTTTTCCTGGCCTCGAAGTCGTTCGCTAATATTGAGATAGGCTCTAGGCATTTCCCGCGCTAGAAACGGAGCTGCTCCACCGCCTTGGGGTTATCTATGAAGCGGTTACGGTTACCTTGAATTTGTTCGATGGCGTCATTGCGGCGCCTTTCCTCGTCATCAGGGGGGTCCTCCCTGCTCCACCGCCGGAGCATTTCGCCCTGTCGGCGGTAAATATTCAAGCCGTAGGTTTCCTGCATGTAAAACATGGCGCGGGCAATATTTCCTCGCACCTGAGGCCGAGGTTCCACGGTGCGGGTGCGAGGATCGAATTCGAAATCGCAATTGCCGTGGAGCCTCGGCTCACCCCTTACCATGCCAAAGGGAAAACTTCCTCGCGTCCGGTTAATATCTTTCCTTGAAGGGTAGAAGTTGTGCATATCCGATTCCATGCGGTTGAACCGTTTACTGGAATGCCGGCACTGGTTACGCTCTCGGCAGCCCTCGGCCTTCATGGCCCACGCCATGGGGTATACATGTTCGATATTGAATGAGCGGTCCTTGCGGGCCCCGAAGTGTTCTCCGCAATATAAGGTTTCGCCACCGTCCGGATATACCTCCTGCCAAAAGATCGGGATTGCCTCGAAATAGTTTTCCAGCCGCGCCTGTTCGGCAGTGGCTCCGGCAGCCACCAGCATACCAGCCAAGATTGGTGCCCGGAGCTTATTGTAGAATGTCACTTGATCAGCGCTACTGGCCACCGTCAGGCACTGATATAGTCACGCAGGTATTTCACCTCAACGGTAATGTCCTTGAGCCTGGCCTTTACCAAATCGCCGATCGATATCATGCCGGTGGGTTTTCCTTCCTCGATTATCGGCAGGTGGCGAAAGCGGCGCTCGGTCATCAGGGTCATCGCCTCTTCTGCCGAGCAATCGGGGGGAGCAGTGATAAGATCCTTGGTCATGATCGTACCGATGGTGGTTGATTCCAACTCGCCTCCGTGATTGGCGCAGTACAACAAAATATCACGCTCGGTAAGAATCCCCGCTAGCCGACCGTCATCGGACATGACCAACAACGCCCCTACCTTGTGCTCACACATTAACCTAATGGCCGAGAGTACCGAGGCACCGGGTGTTATTGTGACGAGCTCCCGATTTTTTTGTTCGATCAGATCTTTGAGCGTCATTATTATTCCTCCATAAATTTCTTCTATGTAGCATAAAAGTGTAAACTTAATCCAGCAGGTCGAGGGAAGCTGCGCCCCGGGCGCATCGTTCATGCAGTGCTTTCTGGACAGGCCAGCGCTGGATTGAAACGGAGGAGCGGCGGTAAGTGGGCCGCACCTTGATGGTGCATCATAGAGGAAACCATCGGTTTTTAAAGTATGTGGTATCAAATTCGGCTGTAAGGGGCAACCGGTATCGAGGACCCTGTCGATCGCTCGGGTCGGCGGTTGCTCGTCCGGTATCTAGGTTAAAACACTGATAACCAGAAGGCCATGGCTTTGATTTTTGGTATCTGTATGGGTAACTTTAGTGGGTTGTTTCTGCTTCTTTGCCTAACGTAAGTCTGAATCGGGGAGTAGGCGATTCGAATTGCATGTGCAGTCCGGACGGCTTCTGATCCCGGGCTTGTCAATAACCACCAGCAAGAGTGAAAAATTAACATGAGCTACCAAGAAATATACAAACGTTCGATGGAGGACCCGGAGGGTTTTTGGGGGGACGCCGCTGCCGACATCGATTGGTACAAGACCTGGGATAAAGTGCTGGACGACTCCAACGTGCCTTTCTATCGTTGGTTTGTCGGCGGTGAGCTGAATACTTGTCACAATGCGTTGGATCGTCACGTGGAGGGTGGCCGGGGTGATCAGTTGGCGCTGATTCATGACAGCCCGGTAACCAATAGCAGGACCACATTTACCTACCGGGAATTGCGGGATGTTGTCGCCAAGGTTGCTGGGGCCATGGCGGCCTTGGGCGTTGGCAAGGGAGATCGGGTTATTGTCTACATGCCCATGATTCCCGAGGCCGCTATCGCTATGTTGGCCTGTGCCCGCATTGGCGCGATCCATTCCGTGGTGTTTGGGGGGTTTGCCGCTAAGGAGCTGGCCACGCGTATCGATGATTCCAAGCCGAAACTGATCGTTTCCGCATCTTGCGGTATCGAAGGAAGCAAGGTGATTCCGTATAAGCCATTACTGGATGAATCCATCGATTTATCGGCCCACAAGCCTGACCACACCATGATCTTTCAGCGCCCGCAAGCACAGGCGGCGCTTCAGTCCGGGCGCGATGTGGACTGGCAGCAGTCGGTTGCCGCCGCGGCTCCGGCGGATTGCGTGCCGGTGGCGGCTACTGACCCGCTGTATATCCTTTATACCTCGGGAACCACGGGAATTCCGAAAGGGGTGGTGCGTGACAATGGCGGACACGCGGTCGCCATGAAATGGAGTATGAAGAACATCTACAATGTAGCGCCTGGAGACGTGTTCTGGGCTGCCTCGGACGTGGGTTGGGTAGTAGGGCATTCCTATATCGTCTATGCGCCGTTACTCCACGGAGCGACCACAATCATGTTCGAGGGTAAGCCGGTGGGGACGCCGGATCCGGGTGCCTTCTGGCGGGTTATTTCAGAGCATAATGTGAAGGTGCTGTTTACCGCACCTACCGCGTTCCGGGCCATCAAGCGTGAGGACCCAGAGGCGGAATATCTAAAAAAATACGATATGTCCGGGTTCCGTGCGCTGTTCTTGGCCGGTGAACGATGCGATCCCGATACTTTGGCTTGGGCGCAGAACACGCTCAAGGTTCCAGTCGTGGATCATTGGTGGCAGACAGAGACCGGCTGGGGGATTGCTGCCAACTGCCTCGGCATCGAGCAGTTGCCCATCAAACCGGGTTCGCCCACCGTTTGTGTGCCGGGCTATGACGTGCAAATCCTGGATGAAAACGGCAATGTGGAGGCACCGGGAGAGATCGGCCGCATCATGATCAAGTTACCCATGCCCCCGGGATGCCTGCCAACCCTGTGGCAGAACGACGATCGGTTTGTGGAGTCCTATCTGAGCGCCCAGGAGGGCTACTACCTCACCGGTGATGCCGGGTACAAGGACGAGGATGGTTATCTCTGGATCATGAGCCGTATCGATGACATCATCAATGTTGCTGGCCACCGGTTGTCCACCGGCGGGATGGAGGAGGTGCTCGCTTCCCATCCCGATGTGGCGGAATGCGCGGTGATCGGGGTTGCCGACAAGCTCAAGGGCGAGCTCCCCGTCGGCCTCGTGGTGCTCAAGTCAGGGGTGAATCGTGAAGACGAGGCGATCGTTGGCGAACTGGTTTCCTTGGTGCGTCAGAAGATTGGACCAGTGGCGGCGTTTAAGAAGGTCACTATCGTGGAACGACTGCCAAAGACCCGCTCCGGAAAGATTTTGCGCGGCACCATGAAAAAGATCGCCGACAGCGAGAGCTTCAAGATGCCCGCTACCATCGATGATCCGGCGATCTTGGATGAGATCACCGAGGCGCTGATTCGTATCGGTTACGCGGTTAAACAGTAACAACAGGGGCTAGCGGGGCATGAATAGTTCATGCCTCGCTAGCCAGAAGTGCCAAGTTCTGTGCCTATTCCGTACAGGCTGACACTCGGGTTCAAGGGAAGGAATTTGCCGGATCGGTGTCGGAGGGAAACCTGTACCATATCAACGCGCACGCCTCTTCATTCATCAGGTTTCGTGGGAAGCAAACTGCCGGGAACGCTGGCATGCTGTTATTGCTTCCGAGAGCCCGGTACTTGGGTATATCCTGATGCTTAACCAAAAAAACTTTGTGGTCCCGAACTACCGCTGCGGAGAACTACCATGGAAATAGAGTCCAAACCAACCCTCAATGATTGGAAACAACAGGCTGAAAAGGAGCTCAGGGGAAAGTCGCTGGATGACTTGACTTGGACTACACCGGAAGGCATAGAGGTCAAGCCACTTTACACCGCCAAAGACCTCGAGGGCATCGATCAGGCTGATTCCCTACCCGGTTTTCACCCCTTCATGCGGGGCCCCAAGGCAACCATGTACGCCGGTCGTCCATGGACCGTGAGGCAATACGCCGGGTTTTCCACCGCCGAGGAGTCTAACGCATTTTACCGGCGTAACCTGGCGGCGGGACAGCAAGGCTTATCGGTGGCTTTTGATCTGGCGACCCACCGGGGTTATGACTCGGATCATCCCCGGGTAGTGGGTGATGTGGGTAAGGCTGGCGTCGCGATTGATTCGGTTGAGGATATGAAGATTCTGTTCGATGGCATCCCGTTGGACAAGGTTTCGGTTTCCATGACCATGAATGGTGCGGTGCTTCCCGTGATGGCGAGTTATATTGTTGCTGCCGAGGAGCAGGGGGTCACCCTGGGGCAACTGGCGGGGACCCTGCAAAACGATATTCTCAAGGAGTTCATGGTTCGCAATACCTA
>JAGRGP010000003.1 GCA_020445415.1 Gammaproteobacteria bacterium
GGTGAAACTCCGGTCAGGACAAGGTCCTGAAACTGGTCAATGGCTGAACATTTCAGCTCATATAAGATCTCGCTTCTTCTCCGGGGTCTGGAAGGCCGGAGATCCTCCAGACATCTAGACAACTGCCGAACAATGCCTTCACTTCCGATCGGCTAAGCTCACTGCCGCGGCATATACTCCTAATAGAAGGGGCGGAGCCGAGTCGCAGATACTTGCTCCTCACATAGTGAATCACCGCCCAGTGGTTACTGCTAAGGGGACCCACTCCGCGCAGATTAGCAATTGCCCGCGCCGTCTCCTCGGTCCAAGAATCACTGTTGGCTAGGAATCCCTCCTCATCCAATTCGAGAGGGACCACGCCACGATGAACCACCTGGTGCTCTTCAATGGAATACATACCAACCATCAGCCGTCCTCTAGCTGGCTACCACCTGTCAGGGTGAAGATTTATCTGTCATGCAATCTAATACAAAGTTAGGCTGACTATAAAATATTTTTTTGATATATAGATATATTTGATTATTCTATCGGTAATTCCAAGCTAAATCAGAATTCATGAAACTCCAACAATTACGATTCCTACTCGCAGTCGCCCAAAGTGACCTGAATATCACTGCCGCGGCAGAGCGGTTGTTTACGTCCCAGCCGGGGATAAGCAAACAGATTCGCTTATTGGAAGAGGAGCTGGGTGTCACTATCTTTGAGCGGAATGGCCGACAGCTCTCAACCATCACCCCAGCGGGAAAGGCAATCATCAGCCAGGTTCAACAGGTATTAGCCGGGGTCGACGCAATTAGGGATGCTGCCAGCGATTTCATCTCACCCGATCACGGCAGCCTCTCTATTGCGACCACCCACACCCAAGCCCGGTACGTGCTACCACCCGTTATTACCGCCTTCCGGGCGCAATACCCTGGTGTGCGCCTGCAAATGCATCAGGGAAATCCGGAGCAAATATCGGAGATGGCCGCCAGTGGCACCGTAGACTTCGCCATTGCCACCGAGGCCACAGCCGAGTTCGGCAACCTGGTAATGATGCCCTGCTACCTTTGGAATAGGGCCATTATTATCCCCTGTGGACACCCCTTGCAGCAGCGCAGGCAGTTGACCTTGAGAGCACTCTCCAAGTACCCGATTGTTACCTATGTATTTGGTTTTACTGGGCGCTCCCAGCTTGACCGTGCCTTCCGTGAGCGAGGCCTGGAACCCCAAGTGGTACTTACTGCCACGGATGCGGATGTCATCAAGACCTATGTAAGGCTGGGGTTGGGGGTGGGCATTATCGCCAGAATGGCATTCGACCCCGAGCTAGACACCACGCTCTGTGCCCTGGACGCCAGCGGTCTGTTTCCGCCCAGTACAACACGCTTAGGCTTTCGTCCCAGCCTCTTTTTACGAGGATACCACTATGATTTCATTAGACTCTTTGCCAATCATCTAACACGGGAGACGGTTGACTCGGCGATCGCTGCAACCTCAGAGCAAGAGCGCGATGCCCTGTTCAAGGACCTGCAACTCAAAGAAATGTAGCCACCCTACCGAAATTGACCGTAAAAACGGGGACCGTCCCAGCATGCAGACTTTTTCCGAAGCATCCGCACCCCCGTAGCGCCCGGGTTATGCGGGAAATCGCTCCAGCCGCTGAAGTATTTCCGCCTTTACCCGCAAAGCGACTTCCAGCGCCTTCAACCCCACCCTTCCATCTACCAATGGTGGAATACCATGGCGGACACTTTCGACAAACGCCGCCAGCTCTGCATCCAACGGCCGGACCGGATCAACGTCCAAAGACTCCATCACCACCTCCGGCCAGTCACTGCCAGGTCGGGCTCTTGGATAGGCGGTGTCCACCCGTTGAGCGGTAAAATCGAGCGACTCGTAGCGGTCGACCTCGAAGACCCTAATGCGGCGAGTTGTTTTTTCCGAGACGCGACTGGCAATCACATTTGCCACGGTACCGTTTGCGAATTCCAACCGGGCATTGGCTATATCCACATGGGAGGTTAGCACCGGTGTGCCCACCGCTGAAATAGCGACGATCTCCGATCCGACAAGAGCCAGTATGATATCAATATCATGGATCATTAGATCTGAGATCACATCCACATCCGTGGCCCTTGCCACGAACCGGTTCATTCGATGGGCCTCGATAAAGCGGGGCTGTGAAATACGCCCCGCCAATGCCATTACACCCGCATTAAACCGCTCCAAATGGCCAATTTGCAGGATGACACCCGCCTGCTCCGCAAGCCTTATGATCTCCCGCCCCGCCTCTAACGTGGCAGCAATGGGCTTCTCCATGAGTACATGAATTCCGTGGTCCAGGAAGGGGCGCGCTACCTCGAGATGACTGCTGGTAGGGACAACGACACTTACCGCGTCTACCTGGGACACCAAGTCATCCGCGTGTTCAAAGACCGCGCAACCGGCCTCACTTCCAACCCGAGCAGCCGCTGCGGGGTCCATATCGGCCACTCCGACCAACTTCACCCCAGGCATGCGCGAGTAGATCAAGGCATGAAATCGTCCCAGATAACCGACACCGACCACACCCACCCGGACAACGCCACTCATCACGCACCCGCTTGATGCCGAATTAACCGACAGGATGTGAATGACATGGGGTACCTGCGACGTAGATCAGCATCCCGGAGGGGAGGGCTCTCCGGAAGATGGCCTAGAGCAGCTTTTCAGCTGAGACAATACGGGCGCCAGCTCATGTGACGAGACCGACGACAGCGCATGGACATGAAGGGTCAGGGTAGCGGCCAGTGCCACGCCTACCACAGTTACCAGAACCATTAAGAAATCAGGCTTCCGGTATCGATGGTTGGACTGCCTGTACATATTGACTCTCCTGGATTCGCGCGTTACCACCGGACTATGGTCTGGAGTCCGGCAACAACCCCGCGACCGGGTCTAATTATACGCGGAGTCGATGCAATTGGTGCACTATATGGAAAAAAAAACCTACTCTTCATCGGTGGCGCCCACCTCTTCAAGCAACTCAACGATAGCGCCCCACTTCCCGAGCCGTGCCCGCTTCAAGGCATTAAAGCCTGCATTATTTTTTAGATTGAAATCCGCACCGGCCGACAGCAACAAAGATACCACCTCGAAATGCCCTTGGGCAGACGACTCCATCAAGGCGGTATTTCCCTGATTGTCTGCCAAATTGACATCGGCTCCTGCGCCTAGCAACATTCGCAGGGTGCGTAGATTACCGTTGTAGGCTGCCAGGATGAGTGCCGAACGCCCGCTGGGATTTTTGGTGTTGGCGTCGATCCCCTGAGCCAGCAGTGACTCAACGGTTTGCTCACGTCCAGAACCCGCCGCTGCCGTCAACTGTAGCGCGGTGTCCGCCGCCACAAAGGGCGCGGACACCAGGGAAATCGCCAGCACTATACGCAAAACACCCATATTTCGCACGACTACTAAAAAAAATCCTATTGCATTTAGATAGCGGTCGTTACTTTCTGATCTTTAAAGAGATCTATTAAATAATTCGAGCCGGGACTTGGGGATTGGCACTTGCTTTTCTATTCCCGTGTCGTTAACTTGCCGGGTGATTGCCGATCTTTACCGGAAGGTCTATGCACAGCATACATGTGGACGTAACAACGGCGTACATCGAATCCCAGTCGTCACCGGAAGACCACCACTATGTTTTTTCCTATACCATTAGGATACGTAATGATGGCACGGTGGCCGCACAGTTGCTGAATAGGCATTGGATCATCACCGATGCGAACGGAAAAGTGCAAGAGGTCGTAGGAGAGGGAGTCGTCGGTCAACAACCGCTGCTGCAACCGGGCGAAGACTTTCATTACACAAGCGGAACCTCCCTGGAGACACCGGTGGGTAGCATGCATGGCAGTTACCAAATGTGTACCGCTACTGGAGACCGCTTCGATGCGCCCATCGCTCCTTTTACTCTAGCTATACCGAGATCACTGAACTGATAACCTACCGCCGGGCGCCTCTGTTTCTAATCACGGTCATCGCCGTGGCCTTAGCGATCAGCGGTATCGATCCGGTCGCCGATCGATATACATGGTTTCTGGAGACATTCCCGGTGATGGTGGGTATCATTTTGTTGCTGGCCACCCAAAAGACGTTCCCCCTCACCATGCTGCTTTACGCCCTGCTTGCAGTTCACGCCGGAATTCTCATGGTCGGAGGATATTACACGTATGCCGAGGTCCCGTTGTTTAACTGGCTGCGAGACAGCTTGGACTTATCGCGTAACCACTACGACCGGGTAGGTCATTTCTTTCAGGGATTTGTCCCCGCGATACTGGTGCGTGAGCTACTGCTTCGGAAATCCTCACTTGTCGCTGGAGGCTTACTGTTTGGTATTGTTACCTGTATCTGCCTAGCCTTCTCCGCCTTCTACGAAATGATTGAATGGTGGGTTGCACTGGTAAATGGCGAAGCGGCATCCGCCTTTCTCGGAACTCAAGGTGATGTGTGGGATACTCAGTGGGATATGTTCCTGGCATTGATCGGTGCGATTTCTTCCCAATTACTGCTACGCAGGATACATGACCAGCAACTCGCCACCCTGGAGAGATAATGTCAGTCTACGCCATTGGTGACCTCCAGGGATGTTACAACGAGCTGCGTCGGCTGCTGGAGAAAATCGGGTTCGACCCGGCCCGGGATAAACTATGGCTGGCCGGAGACCTGGTTAACCGGGGTCCGGACTCGCTCTCGACGCTCAGATTTATCAAGAATCTTGGTAACCGGGCAGTCAGTGTACTGGGAAACCACGACCTGCATTTACTGGCGCTTTCCCAGAATAGCACCAGTCTGAAGGTGAAAAAGGCCGACCCGACCTTGACGCCCGTGCTCACCGCAAAAGACCGGGACGAACTGCTTGACTGGCTTCGCCATCGTCCGCTGATGCACCGTAGTCGCAAGTTGGGCTTTTCGCTCATTCACGCAGGACTTCCCCCACAATGGGATATTGAAACCGCGATGAGTGTGGCAAAAGAAGTAGAAGCGGTATTGAGGAGTGCGCACTATGGCGATTTTCTGAGGCAGATGTACGGCAACAAACCCCGATGCTGGTCGGATCGACTGGCGGGCATGGAGCGCCTGCGTTTCATCACCAACTGCTTCACCCGGATGCGCTACTGCGACCCCTGGGGAAACCTTGCCCTTGGCGAGAAGGGCCCTCCCGGCGCGCAGTCCTCCCCGTACCTGCCTTGGTTCCAGATTCCGGGCCGAGCCACCCGGCAGGAGCGAATCATATTTGGGCACTGGTCCACACTAGGCTACCATTGCAGCGACAATACTTGGGCACTGGACAGTGGTTGCGTATGGGGTGGCAGTCTCACCGCCCTGAAACTACGAAAAACCAAGTCACCCAAGCCGTTTCGCATACAATGCCCCGGGGCGCTCAAGCCCTAGAAACTGGGTATTGCGTGGTAATATACTGGACTCTGAGAGAGTTAATCGCTGACCCGTTAACCCGCTATTCCAAGGATCCGTTGCATCAAGATGTCCGATAAACGTTTTTCCCTCGGTAACTACATGATCCGCCTGCTCATGGCGCTGATCGTCGTGTTCGCTACGTACAACCCGACAGGTAAATCCTGGTTGCATTGGTTTCTGCAGACGGAAAACCGTTTGGATCCACTGCTCATATTGTGCGGCATTGTTCTACTGATCGGCTGGGTGATCTTTCTTCGCTCCACGCTTCGCTCCCTAGGCGCCCTGGGCACCCTACTGGCGATTGCCTTCTTCGCCGCCCTGGTCTGGTTGCTGATCAGTTACGACCTCTTATCCCTAAACAACACTACCGCACTCAGCTATGTGATACTGGTCGTAATCGCCGCCATTATCGCCACCGGCATGTCATGGTCTCATATCAGACGGCGCTTGTCCGGACAGCTCGATGTCGATGATGTGGAGGAGGGGTAGCCTTCTCATTTGGAGGCGCATTATCTCCCAGGATCATGTCAGGCTTGGAATGGCTGGGAAACGGCGGTTGGCATAAAATCAGCTATATCAGTCAGGAAAAAAGGAACCAGCTTCTGGTTGGCAGATTCCGTGGAACCTGAACTCAGTGTCATCATACCGGCCATTAACGAGGCCAAGTCCCTCCCTTTGTTGTTGCGCGGACTCGCTCAGCAGCGAGAGATCAGACTCGAGATCATCGTCGCCGACGGAGGATCCGATGACGAAACCTTGATTTGTGCACATCAACACGGTGCCCTAGTGGCGCGGTCCCAAGCGGGGCGAGGGGTGCAAATGAATACCGCGGCGGGGCTCGCCAGATCTCCTCACCTGTTGTTTCTGCACGCCGATTCCGAGTTGACTTCACCGACCCAACTGTCCGTTGCCCTGACCACCTTCAAGGAGGCCTGCCACAGGCTTGGGCACCGGCGAATTGCGGGACATTTCCGACTGCGTTTCCGGCGGTCGGAACAGCGCAACGGCCTGGCTTATCACTATTACCAAGAAAAGAGTGGACTCAATCGTCCCGAATGTACTAACGGAGACCAGGGGCTGATGATTGCCGGAGAGTTCTTCAGGCGACTTGGAGGATTCGACGAGTCTCTTTGGTTTCTGGAAGATCAACGACTGGCCGAAACCGTTCGCCGCCACGGCACCTGGATTACCCTGCCAGGCGATCTATACACTTCCGCGCGGCGCTTCGAACAAGAAGGCCTTAGTCGGCGGATGATACTCTCCGCGCTGATTATGAATTTCCACAACATCGGCTTTCTGGAATTCTTTCACCGTGCCCGCGCCCTGTACCGCAACCACGACCGCAGCGGGCCTTTGGCGCTCAGTCCCCTGTTCCAACTCATCGATCAGCTCAACCGTGAGGCAGGTGCAACAGTGGCCAGACAGCGCTGGTTGGCAACCGGGTCCTATGTACTGGGGAATTCATGGCAGATCTTCTTCTTTCTAGACACGCTGATCGGTTATCTTTTCGGCACTGGTCGGCATCCTTTTCTCGCCACCTACGACCTTGTTTTTAAACCGATATGTGCCTCCAAGATCTTGGCCTACCCCAGCGCCGCATTGACATGGCTATGGTTCCAATCAAGCTGGAAATATTTCATCGTCAGGGAACGAAAAGGTCTCATGCGCTAAGGGGCTGGCATCCCTTGCCGCCCCTCTTTCTCGCCAATACCTGAAATGTTAGCGGACAAAAATGTGCGTCGTCCCGCGGATGATCAATCCGCTCCACCACGCACCATTCGCCTTCATCAAAGATAGGAAAGCAGGTATCGCCATCGATATCGGCGTGTACCCGGGTCAGATACAGACGATTGGCCCTAGGTAGCAACGCCTGGTAAAGTGCGGCGCCACCGATCACCATCAATTCGGGCACATCACCAGCGGCGGCAACGGCCTCGTCCGGAGAACGGACCATTATGCAGCCAGACGCGTGACACAAACCGCGGCTCACCACAATGTGGGGGCGCCCAGGTAACAGACCGGGGAGGGATTCCCACGTGCGCCGCCCCATGATCATCGGCTTTCCCATCGTCAGTTTCTTAAACCGCTTCAGATCCGCGGGAAGGTGCCAAGGCAGTCCGCCGTTAGTACCGATAATCCGATTGCGGGCTACCGCAGCTATGATAGAAACCAAGGGCGCCATCGGCTTATGCTAACACAGACAAAAATGGAAACTGGTCGGCGCCCGCTAGGGAGAGGCGACGAAAGACTATCCGCAAAACTCCAAATCTGCGTCGATCATCATCTCCATCACAACTTCCATCTCGGCTGGGTATTGTTCTGCAATTGCCAGCCATTCATTGCACGGAATCACCAAATAGTTAGACATCGCTCACACCTCACTGCAACCACCTACCTATATATGCATATTATCTATTTCTTATTGTACGTGCAATCCCCTTCATGGATACCAGCCTCAGACCGCGACCGGTGCCTTGATGTGGGGATGGCAGTGATAATCCTGCAGCTCGAAATCGTCGTACCGGAAGTCGAATAATGACTGTACGACCGGGTTAAGGCGCATACTGGGTAGGGGGTAAGGGGTACGCTGCAACTGGGTATCCACCTGCTGCAGGTGATTGGTGTAAAGATGTGCGTCGCCAAACGTGTGGATAAACTCCCCGGGCTGCAAACCCGTCACTTGAGCCACCATGAGTACCAGCAGGGAATATGAGGCAATATTGAACGGAACCCCAAGAAAAATGTCCGCGCTGCGCTGATACAGCTGGCACGAGAGCCGTCCGGCTGTTACATAAAATTGGAACAGGCAATGGCAGGGAGGTAACGCCATTTGATCCACCTGGGACGGATTCCAAGCAGTTACCAACAAACGGCGCGAATCGGGATTGGTACGAATCTGCTCGACTAGTCGGCTGATTTGATCGATACCCAGTCCATCGCTTCCAGGCCAAGAACGCCATTGATAACCATAGACCGGACCCAGATCGCCCGCTTCGTCCGCCCATTCATCCCAGATACGCACACCATTTTTGTTGAGATACGCGATATTGGTGTCGCCCCGTAAAAACCACAGCAGCTCGTAAATAATGGAACGAAGGTGCAGCTTTTTGGTAGTAACCAATGGAAAACCCCGGGATAGGTCAAACCGCATCTGGTAGCCGAATATGCTCAAAGTCCCCGTGCCGGTACGGTCCTCCTTGAGGGTCCCACAAGCACGCACATGACGCATAAGCTCCAGATACTGTTCCATGTTCAAGCTCCCTTCCCGTGGGTGCCGGTGTGGCGGTAGGCAAGAAACAGTAGCAGGGGACCCGCGGCCAGCATAGGAAGGGTAAGCAACTGCCCCAGAGTTACCCAGCCAAATGCCAAATACCCAATATGGGCATCCGGCATACGCAGCAGCTCCACACCAAAGCGGAATAATCCGTAGCAAAACAGAAACATTCCCGAAACCGCCATCAACGGTCTTGGCTTGGAAGAAAAAATCCAAAGTATGGTGAAAAGCACCACCCCCTCCAGCAAGGCCTCATATAGCTGGGTTGGGTGTAGAGGGGGGGTAAATAGGGTACCGGCCGGTAAATGCAGTTTATCTTGACACAATGCCTGAAAGCGTTCGCAGGAAACCTGCATTGCCCAAGGAACGCCTCCGGGAGCACCCCAAAGTTCACCGTTAATGAAATTCCCAAGCCGACCCGCCCCCAAACCAACAGCTACCAATGGCGCGATAAAGTCGGTGATCTCGAAAAACGGTTGATGGTAGCGCCGGGCGAACCACCACATGGCCAGCAGCACGCCTAGCAGCCCTCCGTGGAATGACATCCCACCCTCCCAAATACGCAAGATCGAGAGCGGATCATGGATCCAATACGAGAACCCGTAAAACAGCGTGTACCCCACTCGCCCTCCCAGCACCACGCCAAGTACACAATAGAACAGTAAGTCATCGACCTGCTGGGCCGACCAGCGTGACCAAGGGAGCGATGCACGCACTCGCCCCAGCCACCATCCGCCCAGAAACCCCACCAGGTACATTAGCCCGTACCAATGAATCCGCAATGGACCGAGGGCAATCGCGACCGGATCGATGTTTGGGAATGTCAGCATGGCTGCGCTATCTTAGGGCTTGTCATTGGCAACCGCAAACGAAGCAAATACCATGAAAACTTCTTGGGCAGCAGCCTTTCTGATGGTACTTACCTCTACGTCGCCAGCAGGGGAAGTAAAAATTCTGGACGTTGTGGTGCAGCGAAATGCAGAAAATCTCTACCGCTTCGATGTCACACTGCAGCACGAAGATTCCGGGTGGGAGCACTACGCCGACGCCTGGGAGATTCTCTCCCCGGATGGCCGGGTGATTAAGCAGAGAGTACTCTTTCACCCACATGTGGAGGAGCAGCCATTCACCCGTTCACTGGATGGAGTAGAGCTGTCCGATGGGTGGGATCATGTCCTGATCCGGGCCCATGACAAGGTGCATGGTTATGCAGCTCAAACCTTTAGAGTCAATCTAGTCCATCCATCCAATTTGGGCAAAGGCAATCAATCTGACTAGGATATTTTTTCGTATTCCGCTCTACCTATCTCGACTCAATTAATTATAATAACTACGTACAGCTCAATTCCAGAGTACGGTTAACGTACTGTGGGAAAGTGGTACCTCACCCGAAAACCGTGAGAAGCCCAGGCTTTGAATGAAATTCACAAAAACGATTCAAGAAACCTGTACGAGTGCCGTTAGAAAAAACGTGAATTTCTTACACCACTGACAAGCAGGTTGATTGCATGACTGTATCGAATCCCCAAAACCTCGGGACCCTCGGCCAGCGGATGCGTTATAAACGCCTAGACCTCGGCTGGACCCAGGAACAGCTGGCCGCCCGTGCCAGCACCAATCAGGCGGTTATTCAGAAGATCGAGAATGGAAAAAGCCTGCGACCTCGGAAGATCGATGAGATCGCCGCGGTACTGGGTGTCAATCCCGCCTGGCTCATGTTCGGCGAAGAGCCAGAATCGGCCCTGCCGGAGGATGCCAAGAATATCGCCGAGGCTTGGAGCAAGTTGCCAGAGCCTCACAAGTCCAGAATTCAGCAAGAGATACTGAACCTAGTTGCTTAATGCACCGCCGATCCTCGAGGGCCAAGAGCCCTCAGGATCGCATCAGAAAGACGGCAGGACACGCAGCATATAGGTCTTGAGATACGCGGTCTCAGGTATTGCCGTATGAATCGGGTGGTCAGGTGATTGCGCGCCTTGCTCTAGCAACTGCAAACTGCGATCAAGATGCCTGGCCGCTTTCTGTAGTGTCTGCACCAAGTGCTCGCCGCTCATGTGGTATGAACAGGAAGAGGTGATCAAGATACCGTCCTTGGCGAGCAACTGCATCGCCGCCTGATTTAACCTCCGGTAGGCGAGCATTCCCGCCTTTACATCCTTTCGCCGCTTGATGAAGGCCGGCGGATCAACAATCACTACCTCGAATCGCTGGCTTTCGTTGCGCAACTCGCGCAGTGCCACAAAGGCATCCCCCTCTAGGGTTGCCAGCCGTTCCTGTACCCCATTGATCGCGGCATTGTTTTGCGCCTGCTCAAGCGCCATACCCGAGCTATCGACACAAAAGGCCTCCGCAGCACCTGCCGACAGTGCCCGAATCCCCCAGGCTCCGACGTAACTGCATACATCCAAAACCCGTCGGTTGCGGACATAGGGAATCATTCGCGACCGGTTACTCGCCTGATCGAAAAACCAGCCGGTCTTTTGGCCTTCGGTCACCGCCACCTGAAAACGGCACCCCCCCTCCTCAATCTCTAGAAAATCGGGTCTTTCCCCCACCGGAACCTCTACGTAGAGCTCGAGCCCCTCGCTTTCGCGTACCGGCGAGTCATTGCGTAAAATGATGCAAGACGGCCGTAAAACTTTCTCCAGCGCCGTTATCACCTCCCCTTTCACCCACTCCATCCCTGCTGTGTTCAGCTGCACTACAAGAACGTCTCCATAACGGTCAACCACCAAACCCGGCAAGCCATCACTTTCACCAAAGATTAGCCGGTAGTAGGGCCGTGCAAACAGTCGTTCCCGCAGTGAGAGGGCTACTTTGAGCCGATGCACCATCAACGACACGCCCAGTGAGTAATCATGATCACGACTGACTAAGCGAGCACATATCAGCGAATGCGGATTGACATAACCCGACCCCATCCATTTCCCCTGATGAGTGATGATATCGACCGGCTGACCGGCCTGATACGCCTTCAGCGGAGAACGCCCGCCATCAATCTCATTGCTATAGACCCAGCAATGACCGGCACGGATCCGGCGGTCCTGTTCTTTAACGAGGTAGAGAGGTTCGGCATGCATAGTGCGCTGAATTGTCCGTCTTAGTTCTACCGGCCAGTTAGCCTATGGCCGTGGCGAGTGAGCATCGCGCCGGCGAAAACAACCGGATAAGGGTACGGATACCACAGACCTCACATTCGGTTAGCACGCCGGGATGACCGCCAGAATCGACTGGCCGCAGCATGATACGAAATACCTAAACAAACTATCAACATTCTGCTCATTCAATCCGCCGGATAGGGTTGATATCCGGCCTATTTCGTATCATTCTTTGGCCCGAAGCCAGGGAAACATCATGAAGGATTCAATACGAAGCGTTCTATCAACACATGCCGGGCGCTTTGCAATGGGATTGTGGGCCTTGTTGGTGGCAACGCAATCCGTCGCGGAAACCCAGGGAGTGCGGGTTAGTGTATCACCGGTGGATAGTCTCATCTATCTGCCTACTTATTCGGCTCCCGCAACCGCTGTCAGTCTTAATGAAAGCCGACTCAGCGTCGAAACCTCCGGGCGTATCCTCGGCATACCCGTGCACGTGGGTGACTCCGTTGAAAGCGACGGTCTTCTGGCAGAACTGGAATGCAGTACTAACCGCAGCGCCCAACGAGAAGCCGCGGCACAAGTTAGTGCCGCCAAAGCCCAGTTGACGTTAGCTGAGCGGCAAATCAAGCGCACCCGGATCCTCATGAAGGAACGCAACGTCTCGGAAGAGATACTGAACCAACGGGAAGCGGAGCTACTAACCGCGCAGGCTAATATCGCGGCCCGGCAAGCGGCTCTCGAAAATGCTGACTTGGCGGTTCGACACTGCCGGATAACCGCACCTTTCGCGGGAGTGGTAACCCAGCGACTCGCTAATGAAGGCGAATGGATAACACCCGGCCAGCCCCTGGTCCGCCTACTTGATACCGAGCGTCTCGAGGTTTCCGCGCAGATTCCCCTTGGCCATATCGACTCCCTGAAACAGGCCCCGCAGTACGATCTGGCGGTGGCGGGAAAGCGTTATCAGCTCAGTCTCAGACGGCTGCTGCCCGCCATTGACAGCTTGGCGAGAAACCAGGAGGCCCGCTTCGAGTTCATCGGCAAGCGGGCGCTTCCGGGAAGCAGTGGGCGGTTGCTTTGGCAGGCTACTCACTATCACCTGCCCGCCGATATTCCAGTGAGGCGTAACGGTCAACTCGGAGTTTTCGTGGAAGCGGATGGCATCGCCCACTTTAAGGTTCTGCCCGGAGCACTCGAGGGAATCCCGGCGCCCACTGACTTGCCCCCGGGGACGGTGCTGATCATCGAAGGGCGTCACGGATTGAGTGACGGTGATCCGGTGATTCCCCAGAATTAAGATGCTCTCTCGACTGCTGCGGAACCATGTTCTGGCCAATCTTAGCTTTGTGCTGGTGTTGATGATGGGGCTCTTTTCCTATCTGCAGATGCCCAGGCAGCAGGATCCGACCATCAACTTTAACTGGATTGACATTACCACCCTGTTGCCGGGTGCCGCAGCGGAAGATGTCGAAACACGGGTCACCGACATCCTAGAGAAGAAGATACGCCGGATAGCGGATATCAAGTTCGTCTCCAGTACCAGCCGGGAGAGCTTGTCAAACATCCTGGTTCGCTTCGAGGATATTCCCGAGCGCGTCTTCGACAAGCGGGTTGCCGACCTGCGCCGTGAAGTGCAGAATGCGGAGGCCGAACTTCCTCCCGAAACCGACTCCCCGATCGTCACCGAGATTACCACAGGAAACGCTTTTCCCAGTGCCGTCTTGGCGGTGGTGGGTGTCGAAGACGATGAGAACCTGCGTCAACGCTCTGAGGCAATCAAGAAGGACCTGGAGCGAATAAAGGGCGTGGATCGCGTGCTTTCCGCCGGATTGCGGGACCCGGAGTTGCAAATCAATTTTCTCCCGGGGCGCCTCGAGGCAGCCGGAGTTAGACCGGTCCAGCTATCCGCTACCGTCAACCGCAGCTTCAAAGACCTGGCGGCGGGCAGTACCCGGGTGAACGATCAGACGTGGCTCGTGCGGCTGATCGGACGGGACAATGATCCCGGCTATTTGGCGCAATTGCCGATTGCCGGTGCCGAGGGTGAGATTCCGCTTGGCGATCTGGCTGAAGTGGTGCGGGGCCGAGAGAAGGCAAACGAGTTGGTCCGCTACGAGGGGCGGCCAGCCGTCATGTTTTCGATCACCAAGAAAGACGGCTCCAACACCTTAGAACTGGTGCAACGGATTCGGGAGTATATCGATGGAGGCAACCAGTTCAGCGACCGCACCGGTGTGCATATGGTGTTGATTGACGATCAGACGGAGATAACCCGTAACGCCTTGTCCATCATGCAAACCAATGCCCTGATCGGGTTGCTGCTGGTACTCGTGGTAACTTGGCTGTTTCTCGGTAGCCGCATTGCCCTGCTCACTACTATCGGCATCCCATTCATCCTGGCAGGAACATTCTGGGCCCTGGATAAACTGGGTCAGACCCTGAATGTAAGTGTGCTGCTCGGAGTGGTGATAAGCCTCGGCATGTTAGTCGACGATGCCGTGGTGGTAGTGGAATCCATCTATTACCGGCTACAACGCGGCATGGCTGGCTTGGGTGCCGTGGTTGAGTCGCTACGTGAGGTATTCGCCCCCGTCACTACCGCGGTATTGACCACCATGGCAGCCTTCCTCCCATTGATGTTATTGCCCGGCATTCTCGGAAAATTCATGCTGGTCATCCCCTTGGTGGTCACCATCGCACTGGCCATCAGTCTAATCGAAGCCTATTGGATGCTGCCTACCCACATGCTGGGGATAAACATCAACCTTCAACGCCCATCTCGCGTTCATGCCACCCGGGTCAAGGCACTCCACTGGATCAGGCTAAAGTACACTCGACTGTTGATCCGCGCTCTGAGATGGCCAAGGCTTATCATGCTGATGATGGTGCTTGCCTTCGCCGTTGCCATCGGCACCGTCCTGGGTGGCAAGCTAAAATTGGACTTCTTCGCCTCAGACCCGATCCGGCTGTTCTACATAAATGTAATCATGCCCTCCGGCACGCCGCTCGATGTTACCTTGACAAAGGTACTGGAGGTGGAAAAACGCGCCAAAGAACATCTACAACCTGGGGAGCTTCGCAACCTGATTAGCTTTTCGGGACAAATGTTCACCGAGATCAATCCATTTTTTGGCGACCACTATGGACAAATCCTGATCGCACTAAACCCCCTGAAAGACGGATTGCGTGGCGTGGACGAAATGATCGAGTCCATGCGGGCCGCAGTTACAACGATCCCGGGCCCCGAGAAGGTCTCGTTCCTGCGCCTGGCCGGCGGTCCACCCACCTCCAAACCCATTTTGATTAAGGTACTGGGAGACGATACTGAAGAGATCCGCCGAGCGGTGGCGGAACTAAAAGCGCTCATGACCGCTAACCCCGCCATCCGGGACATCAGTGACGACGATAGCCGGGGACAGATGGAGCTGCGGACCCGGGTAAATCAGGAGGCGGCCCATCGAGCCGGCATTGACCCTGGGGAGGTCGGCCGCACACTCCAGCTACTGATCGATGGCGAGATCGTGGCCCGCATGCAAGACCGGGGAGAAGAAGTTGAGGTTCGCGTGCGGGCTCGGCCCCGCAACCTAGATGAAATCGACCTACCAAGCAATTTCACACTGCCACTGGAAGGGGGCAAACAGATCGCCCTGAGTGAACTGCTGCACACGGAGACCGGTCCCAGCCTCGCTAATATCCGCCACTACAACTTCCGCAGAAGCATCACTATCGAAGCGGACCTGGACAAAACAGTAACCGACACAGTCACTGCCAACCGCGAGATCCTGGATGGCTGGGAACGGAGAAGGTCGCACTATCCGGGGATTAGTTTGGATTTTTCCGGTGAACTGGACGACATTCAAGAAAGCATCGATGCCATTCAGGTTCTGTTTCTATTCGGTTTGGGACTGATGTACTTAATCCTCGGCACCCAGTTCCGAAGTTACTTTCAACCATTGATGATTCTGGCCACGGTACCCATGGCCTTTACCGGTGTTGTGGCGGGACTATTGATTACCGACAACCCCCTCAGTCTGTTCACAATGTATGGGGTGGTGGCACTGGCAGGCATCGCCGTGAATGCCGCCATTGTCTTGATCAGCGCCGCCAATGAACGCCTGGAGTCTGGCATGAGCGTACTTCATGCCACCCTGTATGCCGCCCGCCGCCGGGTCATTCCGATTCTAATTACTTCAATGACCACCGTCGCCGGCCTGCTTTCATTAGCCACCGGGTTGGGTGGTCACTCCCTCATGTGGGGCCCCGTTGCCACGGCTATCGTCTGGGGACTTACGGTTTCAACCCTGTTGACGCTGTTCGTTATCCCCTTGCTCTACCGCATCTTCATGGCCGGCAAAGGCGATTCACGGAGACGATTGGCGGCCGCCCAACAATCGGCACAGTCAACATAACCCGCCCATAATAGCCCCAACAGGCACGCGTTTTATCCGCTCGCCACAACTGATAGCGTAGTATCCAGCAGATTCCAGACTCCCCGCGCGCTAACTCAGGAAACCGAGTCAATGAGCAAAAACCGCTTAGCTGATGCCACCAGCCCCTACCTGCAGCAACACGCGGACAATCCGGTACATTGGTACCCCTGGGGAAATGAGGCACTTGATCTGGCCCGGCAGCAGGGCAAACCCATATTACTCTCTATTGGCTACTCCGCCTGTCACTGGTGCCATGTGATGGCGCACGAATCATTCGAAGATCTGGAGACCGCCGGTATCATGAACCGGCTATACGTCAATATAAAAGTGGACCGGGAGGAACGACCCGACCTGGACAAAATCTATCAGACTGCCCACCAGTTGCTGGCCAGACGCCCGGGGGGCTGGCCGCTCACGGTATTTCTGACTCCCGAGGACCAGGTGCCGTTCTTTG
Source organism: Gammaproteobacteria bacterium (assembly GCA_020445415.1). Taxonomy (GTDB): domain Bacteria; phylum Pseudomonadota; class Gammaproteobacteria; order Chromatiales; family Chromatiaceae; genus HKST-UBA178. Next base: position 16,699 of record JAGRGP010000003.1, read on the forward strand.
CGGGGACCTATTTCCCCGACCACGCCCGTCATGGCCTTCCCGCATTTCGAAACCTGCTGCGCGACATCGCTCAAGCGTTCCAAGATCAACGGGAAGAAATCGCCGGCCAAAACCAGGCGCTATCGGAAGCGCTTGCCCGTCTGAACCCACAACCCCCGGATAATCGAAAACTGTCATTTGAAGCTGCTCCGCTGCAGCTCGCCAGCCAGCAGCTCAGCGAGAGTTTCGATGAGACCTGGGGTGGATTTGGGAGGGCGCCCAAGTTTCCGCACCCGGGCAGTCTGAACCGATTACTACGGAATTGGGCCTCGCTGACCATAAATGGCAAACCAGAGCCGCGCTATCTCTACCAGGTCGACCATACGCTCACCCGGATGGCGCTGGGTGGGGTTAACGACCAGCTCGGAGGCGGGTTCTACCGTTACTCAGTAGATGATCGGTGGATGATTCCCCATTTCGAAAAGATGCTGTACGACAATGGGCAGCTGTTAGGACTGTATGCAGATCTTTGGCAGCTCACCGGCAAACCACAATTCCGGGCAACCGCGGAGTCCACCGCAGCCTGGGTAATGAGGGAGATGCAATCTCCCGCAGGAGGCTACTACTCCAGCCTAGACGCGGACAGTGAGGGCCACGAGGGGCGGTTCTACATCTGGACCCCAGAATCAGTCCGGTCTCTGCTAACCGACGAGGAGTACCAGCACCTGGCCGCTTATTACGGCCTGAATCGAGCGCCTAATTTCGAAGGTCAATGGCATCTACACAACTTTATCTCGATAGCGGATCTTAACAGCACCCTCGGCAGTACGTCAGTGCAAGCCAGGGCGCTCCTCGACAGCGCCCGCCACAAATTATTCAAGGTCAGAGAGTTGCGGGCTAGGCCAAGCCGGGACGAAAAGATTTTGACCTCCTGGAATGCGCTGATGATTAGGGGGATGGCACGCACTGGCAGGATACTCGGGTGCCCCCAATACATCCATTCGGCAGAACGCTCACTGGATTTTTTACGCACTAGGTTATGGCAAGACGGGCGGCTGCTGGCGACCCATAAGGATGGACGGTCACAATTTCCCGCCTACCTTGATGACCACGCGTATCTGTTGGACGCGCTGCTCGAACTGCTACAGACACGTTGGCGTCAGGAAGATCTGGAATTTGCCATCGAACTTGCAGAATTGCTACTCACCCGGTTCCTTGATGGCAATGCTGGAGGCTTCTACTTTACAGCCGATGATCATGAAAAATTGATCCACCGCCCGAAACCATTTGGAGATGACTCCATCCCTTCAGGCAACGGCGTAGCCGCCCTTGCGTTGTGCCGATTGGGTCATTTGCTGGGCGAGGGACGGTATACGGCGGCGGCGGAGGGAACCCTGCGAATCGCTTGGGAGCAGATCGTTCAGGCGCCTTATGCCTATTGCACCCTACTCGATGCCCTGGAAGAACAGCTAGATCCTACCGAGACTATCGTAATTCGAGGCATGGGAGCAGACCTCGAGCGCTGGCGGAACAGGGCCTTGAGTCGCTACGCACCGCGCCGCCTGGTAATTGCCATCGCGAATAGCGAAGAAGACCTTCCAGCCCTCCTGCAAACCCGCCGCAGTGAGGCAAGAACACTGGCCTATGTATGTAGCGGTACCCAGTGCGAAGTTCCGATTGAGCAGTTCGATGCGTTCGAACGACGACTATCCAGAACCGAGATCTCATTCAACGCATAAGCACGCGGCGCCTGCCAGTCTTTTTGGTCACCGGGTTCTCGCCAGGCGGCTGCACGCCAAACGAGAAAACCACTGAGCCTCATCATTCGGGACGGGTTGCGGATGCCAACTACAAGAATCAAATACCGGACAACAGGAGCGCAGCCACCTAAGCCTTCCACCGCGCCTCGGCATTATGATCGCTGTGCCGTGCCTCCACCCAACGCTCGCCATCAGCCGTTCGCTCTTTCTTCCAGAATGGCGCCTGAGTCTTTAAGTAATCGATAACAAACTCGCAGGCGCGAAAGGCCTCCCCACGATGCGAGCTAGCCACCGCCACTAATACAATCGGATCTGTCGGTTGCAATTCTCCCACTCGGTGTACAACCCGAATATCCTCCAGGTCCCAGCGCTTACCGGCCTCGTCCACGATCCGCTGCAAGGCCTTTTCCGTCATACCCGGGTAATGCTCGAGGGTCATTGCGGTGACCTGCTCTCCGGCGTTAATGTCCCTCATTAAGCCCACAAACGAAACCACCGCACCCACCCGCGGGTTATCATTCCACAACTCCGCAAGGTGCGAAGGGATATCGAGTGACTCCCGCTGCACTTTAACGTAATACATTCTCGAGCTCACCAGTACCTTCGGTCGACCTTCCAGGGAGACTGCATTTCCTCGCCGCCCTGTCGCGGCTCGTTCATCCCCCAGTTACCGGAGGGAAAAACGCCACTTCGTCTCCGTCCCTAATGGGGGTCCGCGGGGTCGCCATCTCCTGATTCACCGCGGCCAACACCTGCCCCTCACTCCCGAATGCTTCAGCCCACTTTCCGCCCCGCGCTCGCAAGCGCCCTATCAACTCGTCAACATTCGCTGCCGCCTCCAACTCCTCGGAGCCAATGCCGAGTTGTTCCCGAAGGTGTGCAAAATAGCGCAGCCTGATCATGTCAACAACTCGCTGAAAGGTAAAAACCGCACGACATCGCCCCGACTCAGTGGGGTGTTTTCAGGCAACACCGCTAGGCCGTTGGCCCAGGCCAAGGAATTCAGCACACCCGACGAACGGCTTGGATACACGGTGATCCACGCCTCTCCCTGCTCATCCAGATCCAACCTAGCCCGGGCAAACTCCCGTCGTCTATCCGGATGAGGCCAATCAAAATCGATTTTTGCTGTGACCGCTCGAGGCGTCAGATCGCCCGCGATCCCCTGCAGCTTAAGTATAAACGGCCGCGCGAATAGACAGTAGGTTACAAACAGGGAGACCGGATTACCGGGCGTACCGATGAACGGGACATCACCGATATGGCCAAATGCTAATGGCTTGCCAGGCCGGATGGCTATCTTCCAGAGATCTAGCCTACCCAACCGCTCGATGGCCGGTTTGATGTGATCTTCCTCGCCGACGGAGACACCCCCAGAGGTCATCACTAGGTCGGCGTCCTGTGCCGCCGATCTCAACGCCTCGCAGGTTGCATCGAAGGTATCCGCTACAATGCCCAGTTTTACCAGCTTGCAACCCACCCCCGCTAACAGACCCTCGAGGGTGAACTCATTGGAATTGTAGATCTGCCCCGGCCCCAGTGGTTGGCCCGGCATCACCAGCTCATCCCCCGAAGAGAATACTGCTACCTTAAGGCGCCGGAATACCAGAAGCTCGGCCACGCCCACGGATGCAAGCAAGCCAAGATGCTGAGGACCCAAGCGGGTCCCAGCCTCGACTACCACCTGCCCCTCGCGGGTATCCTCGCCCGCCCGCCGGATATTGGCGCCGGATTTCGGGACTCGATTGATGATCACGGAATCCCCCGCAGATTCGCAAACCTCCTGTATCACCACCGCATCGGCATGCGCGGGGATCGGAGCACCGGTAAAAATCCGAGCGGCGCTGCCTGGAGTTAACGGCTCGGCAGCAACTCCCGCCGGCAAGCGTTGGGAGATTGGCAATATGGTGCCCTCCGCCGGGATATCCGAAGTATTCACCGCATAACCGTCCATGGCGCTATTATCCCAGGGTGGCATGGTTATCCGACTCGTTACCGGCTCTGCCAATACCCTTCCCAGCGCCTCCTGTATGGAAACACGCTCAGTGCCTTGAACCGGCCTCGCCTGAGCGAGTAGCCGCTCAAGGGCTGCCTCTAATGGCAGTAGATCGGACCCCTTGCCGTGAGATGAACAGTCACATGCGTGCATGTGGATTCTCCCTGATTTCCCGGCTCAGGACCGAAACATCTGAGCAAAATTGCAGGGGCGAGTACGATGATCCAGTTGCGGCTCCAATATTTTTTGCCACCCCGTGCGACAGGCGCCGGTTGATCCCGGTAAACAAAAAATCAGCGTCTGATTGGTGAGCCCTGCGAACGCCCTGGACTGGATAGCCGAAGCCCCAATCTCCTCCATCGAAACCGCCCTGAAGAGCTCGCCAAATCCCTCGATTGGCTTATCCAACAGGGGATTAACCGCCTCGGGTGTGCTATCGCGTCCAGCAATCCCCGTGCCGCCGGTACTGAGAATGACATGCACATGGGGATCCGCAATCCAGCGGCAAAAAATAGCGCGCATCTGATGGATGTCGTCTTTGACGATCTCTTTCGCCACTACATGGTGGCCAGCATCCTCGGCCCCCCGGCGCAACACCGCACCAGATTTATCGGTCTCTTCGGTTCGGGTATCCGAGATCGTCAACACGGCAATATTCAGTGGTACAAAGCCCGAATCGTCATAATGTCCGGTCATCTCTTCCTCATGTCAGCTTGTGGGTACTGATCCTAGAGATCTGCCAAAGGGTCAACCCGCGTTATGTCTAACCGCTGCTTCATGTAAACGAAAATCCAAAAATATCTTTAAACTGCGCCGCAAACTCACCCGGAGTGAAACAGTGATTCTGGGTGCCGGCATGGGCTATTTTGATGGCCCCCATCAGTGCGGCGATGCGCCCCGTGACATCCCAGTCCATGCCGTTCATCAATCCATAGAGCAGTCCCGCCCGGTAGGCATCACCGCAACCGGTCGGGTCTACCAGTCGAACGGCCGGTGCCGCCGGTATCTCGAACAACTTATTACGGGTATAGATGCTGGAGCCCTTGGCACCTCGGGTAACAATAACTCCATCAACTAACTCCGTGAGCATTCTGGGTGATTTCCCTGTCCGTTCCTCCATGAGCTTTGCTTCATAGTCGTTAAACGCCAACCAAGTTGCCTGCTCTGCAAACCCCAGTAGCTCTTCTCCATTGAACATGGGCATACCCTGGCCTGGATCAAATATGAACGGGATTTCCAATTCGGAAAACTGCGCGGCATGATCGATCATGCCTTGCCTGCCATCTGGTGATACCAACCCAAGTGAGCACTCCCGACCAGCCGCGCTCACCTGTTGAACATGAGAATGATTCATCGCGCCAGGGTGAAACGCGGTTATCTGATTGTCGTCCTGGTCGGTAGTAATGTAGGCTTGCGCGGTATACTCCTCGTCGATGACCCTCAGGTAGGACCTATCGATTTCCCAGCGGTCCATCCACTCGGCATAGGGCCCAAAGTCCCGGCCGACGGTGCCCATGGGCTTACCCTCGCCACCTAAAAGTTTGAGGTTGTAGGCGATATTTCCTGCACAGCCCCCATACTCGCGCCGCAACTCGGGAACCAGGAAAGCGACATTCAGTATATGCACTTGTTCGGGCAGGATATGGTTCTTGAAACGGTCATGGAACACCATGATCGTGTCAAAAGCGAAAGAACCACAGATCAACGCTGACATGCAGACCCCCGTGAAGGCGGAAAGGACAGCGCGATTCTACACCAAAACGGCAACGGCGTGGCGCCACTGCCTCCCACCCGAATCACGCGTTCTGGCGCAGCAGTGTGATGGCTTCGGAAGCGGGTAAGGGATGACCAAGAAAAAAACCTTGGGCACGGCAGCCGTCGAGATTACGCAAATACTCCAACTGAGCCTGCTTCTCCACGCCCTCCGCAACGATTTCCAGGCCGAGCTCCCGGGCCATCGCAAATACCGCGGTAACGATGGAGTTGCGATCCTGGGGAGACTGAATGCCGGTAATGAAGCTGCGGTCGATCTTCAAAGTATTCAGCGGCAAGGCGTGCAGGTAGCTCAGCGAAGAATAACCAATACCGAAATCATCCACCGCCACCCGCACTCCGCTGGCTGCCAAACGCTGAAATTTGTTGACCGCCTGATCCATATCTTGCATGAGCATGTTTTCGGTTATCTCGATCTCCAACTGGCCGCCTGGGATCCCATGCTTATCCAACGCATCGAGAAAACTTCGCTCAAACTCCGACTGAACGAGCTGCGCCGCAGAAATATTGATGGCCAAAGTCACATCGTCATATCCCGCTGAGCGCCAATGTTTTAACTCCCGGCAACAGCGGTCGAGCACCCAGTTGCCGATCTCGATTATCAGCCCCGTCTCCTCGGACAACGGAATAAACTGTCCCGGCAGCAGCAGGCCACGTTCCGGATGATTCCACCGGATCAAGGCCTCCATCCCACAGACCCTGCCAGAGCCGATATCGAACTGGGGTTGAAAAAACAGCTCGAACTGTTTCTTCTCTATCGCCTTGCGGATTCCGTTCTCGAGGGATAGTTGTCGCTGAAAGGTTGCCTTCATGTTATCGGAGAAGAACTCATAGCCGTTCTTTCCGTGAGCCTTGATATGGTACATCGCCATATCAGCATTCTTGATCAAGGCGTCTATGGTCTGGCCATCTTCAGGAAACAAAGCGATCCCGATGCTGAAGCTGACAAAGACCTCATAGCCATCCAATATCACCGGCTCCTTCAATCGGTCGATGATTTTTTTTGCCACCATGGCAGCCGCATCTCGGCCCTCAATCCCCGGGACCAACAGGTTAAACTCGTCTCCACCAACGCGAGCCAGGGTGTCGCCATCCCTCAGACAAGAGTGCAAACGAGACGCTACCGTCTGCAGCAGCTGATCGCCAGCCAGGTGTCCCAGAGAGTCATTGATCACTTTGAATCTGTCCATATCCAGAAACATCACTGCCAGATTCGCCTTGTTGCGCCGAGCCTGGGAAATCGCCAGATTCAAGCGGTCCCTAAACAACTCACGGTTGGGCAGCTTGGTCAGGAGATCGTGATAGAGCTGAAACTTGATAACCTCCTCGGCGCGCTTGCGTTCGCTGATATCCCTGGCGACACCATAGGTACCGACAAACTCCCGTTCCCGTTCCTCCTGCTCAGGGGTATAAATCCCCATCGCGCTGAGTTCGATGGTGATAGACTTGGATTCAAAATAACGGTAAGGCAGCTCACTTCCCCGGCATAACAGCCGGAGTTCGATATTTTGGCTGGCGCGGCTGCCGGTGCGCCGCTCATCAAAAACATACCTGGCCTTTTCCATATCCTCCTTGTGCACCAGCTGCGAATAATGCATCCCGAGAAGGAATTCGGTGTTGTAACCGAGCAGGCTTTGAGCGCGTTCGTTGAGAAAGGCGAACCGCCCCTCGTTATCCAGCATGTAGATGATGTCGGGTGAATTATTGACAATAAACCGATACCGATTTTCCGACGCCTCAAGGCAACGGTTCATCTCCTTCAGGTTTTTTTCTAACTGCCTTTTGCGCAACAGATTATCGACCACCCGGATCAGCTCATCCGGAGAATACGGTTTGCGTAAAAAATCTTGTGCACCGCTGCGCAAGGCTTCCGTTGCGCTTTCGAATGTGGTTTCACCGCTGATGACGATCACATCCGTATCCTGGTACTTTTCTTGAATATCGCGCATCACCTGAAAGCCGTCCATCTCCGGCATGTTCAGATCGAGCAATACCAAATCGACCGCGCCGGCCCCCAATACCCGCAGCGCCTCCTCCCCATTGGCGGCTAATTGGCACTCGTGGCCATAGGCCATCAATAAGTCCGCGACACTCGACCGCATCCTCGGCTCATCATCCACAACCAATACCTTGGCTTCAGAATCCTCCTGTGTTTCTGCTGCCCCTCCCTGGCTGTGGTCAATCTGGGAACCGTACCGGGTTCCCAGCCATGACACAGAGGTTTTCATCGATTCTCCTGTTGTGACTGCGGCTCGGGAAGCACTTAGGGACAAGCCAGTCCCCCTGCACCCCCTCTTCAGTCCTCGCTATTATTCTAATTTTCTGGGCAACATGACGACGAACCGTGCCCCGCCCTTGCTTTTGTTGCTGCAACTGACAGAGCCGTTCAGCTCGGCAACCAGATCCTTGACAATTGTCAAGCCCAGACCCGAGTGCCGCCCCCCCTTCCGACTCCTGACCGGGCGAAACATGGCATCCACCATCTCCCTGGGAATCCCCGGTCCATCATCCTCAACTACCAACTCTATAAAAGGACTACCGTTGACATTTATCTGATCGCGGGTGGAAACCGTTAGCCTGCCTTGTGCTGCCATCCCCTCCGCCGCGTTCTTAAGAAGATTGGTCAACACCTGCTTTATATTGTTGCGATCGGTCATGATTCGAGGCATATCCCGGTCCAGGTCTTCCACCACGACAATACCCCGGGGGGTAAAATGAGAGACACGAAAGACACCGATCAAATCCCTGGCAAGCTCGTTGATATCGACGGCGCCTTGCCCTCTCTCGACGACGGGCGCCTCCTGCATGCGCGCGATAATGTCCGCAACCCGGCCGATCTCTTCGTTGAGTATATCGATCTGTTCGGTAACCTTGCCTTGATCCGTCAGGCGAACGGACAGCACCTGAAGATAATTCTTAATTATTGCCAAGGGATTGTTAGCTTCATGCACCAACTTCGTTATCAGATTCTGATGGCGTTCTTGCGCCTGGCTCACCGCCTGCTGAAGATTTCTAAGCGCATAGCGCCTAACCCCCAAGACCTGGGAAACCGCCTCACCAAAATAGCGGAACAGATCATCTTGTTCACGTAGCCGCAGTAAGTCAGCGGGCGCGCCCCCAATTACAAGGACTCCGATATCCTCCGACTCCGAATAGAGCGGCAAGCAAATGAACTCCTCACAACCCAAAAGCCTGGCCAACTGCCTGTCCACAACCGACAGCATGGGCTTAGCGATGTCCCCGGTTGATAGCCTGTCTCTTTCCAGTAGCGCCCTTGCAATCAAACTGCCTTCGGCAACCAGACGAATACAAAACTCATTCATCTGGATTTTGTCCAAGCAGGTGCTTGCCTCGGCAGTCAGCAAGCTACCGGTATCGTCGCTCAAAAAGCAAACACATCGATAAACTCCAAACAGTGTTCCGCAGTCCTGAAACACCGCCATAAGCGTATCCTTAAACTGCGCGGTGCCGGCAAGGTGACGACGCACACCATCAAGTTGGGCCGACTCCCTGACCCGCCGCGCCAACGCTACTCTGACTTCGTCCCCGTCAACCAGCGGCCCACCTTGCTCGTTGTCGTCGTCAACAACCAGAATACCCGTCAAATCGGCGACAATACCGGCCTCGATCTTCTGCTGTATTTCCTCGAGTTCCGAAGGAGCCAGGCCCAAAAGCTGCTGCCCGTCATGCGCTAGGTCGTGAGTGATCTTCGCCTGACTATTGAAGCGGCAAGCGAGGTTGATCAACCTTACCAAATGGGGCGCATCCCTTACCGCGTCGACTGTCTCGGACTGGTAAAGCACCGCATCCGACAGCATCGAGTGGGGATCCCACTGCCGTATCAGCATGGCGCCCACTTCGATTGCGGTATGGCCAAATATGTGCCGTTCTCCTTGGGCCAGTTCGGCTTCATTGGCGGATTGAACCAGTAGCTGCTGGTAACTTTCAGGGTCTCGGTTTAGGAATAGCAGCTTGCCCAAACCGTGAAACAGCCCCGAGAAATAGGCTTCCTCCGGAAATTCGTAATGGGTTAGATCAGCTAACATCCGGGCTCCGTGGGCGCAGCCCAGGGAACGCCGCCAAAACGTTCCCAGCCACCGCCCCATACCGGGATCCAACCGGGAGAAAAACTGCTGTACCGACGAAGTAACAGCAATCGCCCGCACCGTCTCCACCCCCAGAGAAGATATGACCTCCGCCAGCCTTCCTACCCGCCCCTGGGCCGGCCAAGGCCGCGAAACCGCGAATATCCTGGCACACAGGCCCATATCCCGACGCGCGATCCGGGCCAGTTCATCAAAACCCTGGTTGCGATCGTTACAGGCATCAATGAGCGCCAGCACAACCCCAGGAACAGATGGGATCTGCCCTACATCGAAGGTGCCGCAGGCTGTGACGGATGCCTCATTCATAGGGTGACGACTTTAACAGATTTGCTTCCGGGAAACCTCCCTCAATGGAGGGTCAGGCGTCTGCTGTTCATGATCCTTCCGGTCACCAATGGAGGACCCATTATCGAAGGCACGATGCCGCTGACTGCGCAATGTGAGGTCCTCGGGAAAGATCCTAGACTGTTGAATCCACCTTTTGCTTAGACCGTTGGGCAGTGCAGACAGTAATCACGGGAGGCGGTAGAGAATCACTTCGCTTTCTGGGAAACTGTCGCTAACGTACTCTGCCCTCCTGAGATCGATTATCCAGGGTATGGTCCACCGCCATGATGAACAATTCATACTCACCAAATTCATGCACAACCAAAACCAAGGGGGCCTGCATCCTCGTCTTGGCGGGCAGCAGAAAAGGTGAAGGGACCAGCACTATCGCCGCCAACATTGCGTTTAGCCTTGAGGCCTTAGGTAAATCTACTACCTTGCTGGATACCCTGGACGGAGACACATCCACCCCGAACGGCGGCATCGAGCCACCCGGATGGGCACGGCAAGTTCAGCCCGCTCGAGGGCCCTGGTCAGCACCCCAGCCTTTCACGGTTAGTAGTGCCTTCGCACACTTTTTACACTTGGACAATGACCTCCAATTACGCGTGATAGCTCAATTAAGAGAGCTAGAGGAGCGTCTGGATTATCTGCTGGTGGATAGTTCCGGGGGCACTGCCGAAGAACAGGCTGCCCTGCTGCTGGCGGCACCACAGTTGCTTCTCGTCATGACCCCCGAACCTGCCTCCCATGAAAGTGCCTTCAATCTGTTAAAGATGCTCAAACGGCACTATTTCGAGCAGCCGGTCTATGTAATGATCAACAGCGTTGCCGATCTAGCCGAAGCCCACGACTGCTTTCGTAGTTTCAGGCGAGCAACCCTGAAGTATCTTCAGACGGAAGTGCGCTACCTCGGCTATTTATTGGAAGACTCCAAGATGCGCCAGACGGCCGCACCTGACCAGCCGATCGCACCGGTAAATCAGAAAAACATTTTATTCCAATGTCTTGAGGCGATATCGGCGCGTATTATCCACTTATTGCATCCTGGCTCGGAACTCCACCCCTTGAGCGATCACCTCCGCCGATTGGCGGCTGAATCTGGGGTTGAAGATCGTCCATCTGTCACGATGCTCTCTGGCGATCAGCATGCGAAAGCGGTCACCGCAACCGTGCCTAACTCACCCGAAAAGGACACCGAAGGCTTACGTGCGGGGGCCCACTATGCAGCCCTGCTTCCACGGCAGGATTAGCGTACAGGGTATAGAAGACCTTAAAACCCAGCGCCTCTCGGCGGGAGATTAATTCGCACCCTGCGCTACGGTCAACTGTCGGCAGGCCAAACCCAGGCCAAATCGAGATCCCTGGCCGCACGCACGTCGTCCAAGCGCTTGACTGGCAACTTATGGGGCGCCCTTTTGACAACCTCCGGATCGTTTTCCGCTTCTGACTGAATTTGATTCATAGCACCGATAAAGGCATCTAAGGTTGCTTTGTCCTCTGTCTCGGTAGGTTCGATCAACAAACACTCGGGAACAAGCAACGGAAAGTATGTCGTTGGCGCGTGAAACCCGTAGTCTAGTAGCCTTTTGGCGAAGTCCATGGTGTTTACTCCAAGCGTCTTAGCTTGGTGCCGCAGGGTAATAATGAATTCATGCGTCGCCCGCCGATTGGGAAAAGCGGCATCAAACCCCGATTCCATCATGCGTTTGAGCATGTAATTGGCATTCAGAGTGGAGTACTCGGCGACTCTTCTCATACCCTCGCGCCCGAGCATGCGGGCATATACATAGGCACGCAACAACACCCCGGCATTACCCGCGAACGCGGTCAACCGGCCGATACTGTGGGGACAATCCGCCTCGCTTAGCCAATGATATTCATCTCCATTCTTTGCAACCATCGGAATGGGCAAAAAAGGAATCAATCGCTCGCTTACTCCCACCGGCCCCGCTCCGGGGCCCCCTCCGCCATGGGGTGTAGAGAAGGTTTTGTGCAGATTCATATGAATGACGTCGAACCCCATATCGCCGGGGCGCACCTTGCCCAAGATGGCGTTCAGGTTGGCGCCGTCATAATAGAGTAACCCACCTGCGTCATGCACAAGCTCGGCGATAACCTCGATACCCCGATCGAAAACGCCAACGGTGGAGGGATTGGTTAACATGATTCCCGCCGTGTGGGGGCCTAAGACTGCCTTCATCGCCTCGACATCCACATCGCCTTCCGCTCCGGTGGGTATCTCCCGAATACGGTATCCACACATCACTGCGGACGCGGGATTGGTGCCATGGGCGGCATCAGGAACCAGGATTTCATTGCGTCCGGTATCGTTACGGGAATCGTGGTAGGCCCGAATCATGGCGACTCCCGCGAACTCGCCCTGGGCGCCCGCCGCGGGACTGAGAGAGACAGCCCGCATCCCGGTGACCTCTCTCAGGATTTCCTGTAATTCGTACATGCATGCCATGAATCCCTGGCTATGGCTGATGGGCGCCTCGGGGTGCCGCGCAATAAATTCGGGGAGCATGGCCAGGGAATTGCACCCCCTTGGGTTGTACTTCATGGTACAGGAACCCAGTGGATAGAACTCCGTATCGATGGAGAAATTCTTGCGTGACAGCCGGGTATAATGACGTACGGCCTGCATCTCGGACACCTCGGGCAGTTTCGCAGGTCGCCGGCGCAACAACGCATCGGGAATTCCGGAAAGCTGTTCACGCACTAAGGGCGCTTGGGCGATGGCTCTGCGGCCGGGCATGGTTTGCTCGAAGATTAATGACACGCGTGCCTCCTCGTATTTTCCTGATTCAACGCTCTTCAACGGGAAGCGGTGCAGTGCTGAAGAGTATCGCTCGTTAGGACCAAGCTCACCAACCCTCTGGTTTGAGTTGGCAAGGCGCTCCGCCCTGGAGACTGATGATCCGTTCTAGCTTCTCAACGTAGGCGTTCATCTCCTCGGGAGTGCGTTTCTCTGTCGCGCAAACAAGCAGGGCGTTCCCCAGTTCCGGATAGTCGCTGGACAGGTCAAATCCTCCAAGAATATTGTGGGCGGCCAAAGCACGCAACGCATCCTTCACATTAATCGGCAGGGTGAGAACCCGCTCATGAAAGAACGGGCGACCAAACACTGGGGAAACCCCGGGCAGGCGACACAACAAACCGGTGAGCTGGTCCGTGTTTCGATGACAAGCGGCGGCGACCCGAGAAAGCCCCTCCGAACCCAATAGCGCCAGGAAGATGGTTGCGGCAGTGACCATCAACCCTTGGTTAGTACAAATATTTGAGGTTGCCTTGGAACGGCGTATATGCTGCTCCCTGGCTTGGAGCGTCAATGTAAATCCCAACGAGCCCTCACTATCCAAGGTGCGGCCGATAATTCGGCCCGGCATTTGCCGTACCAGACTCTTCCGGCAACAGAGAAAACCGAAATAGGGCCCACCGGATGAGAGCGGCGCCCCCAGTGGCTGACCCTCTCCACAACAGATGTCTACTCCTTGCTCACCCCATTCCCCAGGTGGCGCCAGTACCGACATCGCCACCGGGTTGACGACCGCGATGGAGAGGGCTCCGTTATCCCGGGCCCAGTTGCATAGCTCGCTGGCCTCTTCCAACACCCCAAAGAAGTTAGGTTGTGGGATCACCAGAGCCGCGATATCCTGCCCCGAATAAGGTTCCAGTGCCCCCAGATCCGTGTGCCCCCCCTGCGGATCGAAGGGTAACTCCACCAGCTCTACCCCCTGGTTATGGGTAATATTCCGCACTACCCGGCGGTACGCAGGGTGCAGACTGCGAGGGACCAAAATGCGATTTGACTTGGACTTGCGATTTGCGCGGACCGCCATCAGCACCGCTTCTGCCAAAGCGGATCCCCCATCGTACAGGGAGGCATTAGAGACATCCATGGCCGTCAACGCAGTCATCATCGACTGGAATTCATACAGCAACTGCAGGGTACCCTGGCTCGCCTCTGCCTGGTAGGGGGTATAGGCACTGTAAAACTCTCCCCGGGTAGCAATCTGCCAGACTGCTGCCGGAATGTGATGATCGTAGGCACCAGCGCCGATAAAACAACATGGCTGGCCATCCTGGCGGGCCCGCGCCGCCATCAGCCTGGCAATATCCATCTCCGTCAGCGCGGGCGGTACGACTTGAAGGTCTCCACAACGAAGGTGTTTAGGTATCTCGTCGAACAGATCCTCAATGCCATCCACACCGATAGCATCCAGCATCTCCTTGATTTCGGACTCTGTATGAGGGATGAAGGGCATGGTGAAATTCCGTCAGTGATCTTCGGACGCCAATAATTGAGCGTAATCATCGGCGTCCAACAATGCCGCCAACTGAGCGGAATCGCTCATCTTTATTTTGAATATCCAACCACCGCCAAAGGGATCGTCATTGACCGTTTCCGGCGCGTCGTTTAGCTCTTCGTTGACGGCCACAACCTCGCCGCCGACGGGACTGTAAATATCCGAAGCCGCTTTCACCGATTCCACAACCGCGCATTCGACACCTTGAGTAAACTGCGTACCTGGCTCCGGCAGCTCTACGAATACCAGGTCGCCAAGCTTCTCCTGGGCATGGTCGGTAATGCCCACCGTGGCGGTTCCGTCGCCCTCATCCCGAATCCACTCGTGGCTTTTGGCATATCTCAGTTCTGGGGGTATATTGCTCATCAAACACTCCTAAACGCTAAACAAAGTAGCCTGCGCCTGATACTGACTAGGGCAGCGTTATCTGTACCTGGCCATTGCGCACGAACGGGGGCTTCACCACCATCGCATCCAGCCTCTTGCCGCGGATCTCCACTTGACAGACCTCACCCACTCCTGGGTTGACCCGGGCCAGGGCAATAGACCGCTCCAGGGTAGGAGAATAACCTCCGGAGGTGATCTCGCCGACAAGATCATCTCCCAAAAACAACTGCTGGTGATCTCTCAGCACGCCCCGGCCATTGAGCACCAGCCCCACGAACCGCCGATTGGCAGGGTCACTCCGTTTCTCATCCAAAGCCCGCCGCCCGATAAACTCCCGGTCCGGCGGATCCCAGGCCAGGGTCCAGGATAAACCTGCCTCAAGCGGCGATGTCTGCTCGTCCATATCGGAACCATAGAGATTCATACCCGCCTCGAGCCGCAACGTATCTCGGGCTCCAAGACCGCAAGGGGCAACACTGGCATCTGCCAAGCGACGCCAAAACTCCGGTGCCTGATCTACGGGCATAATGATTTCAAAACCATCTTCTCCGGTATAGCCCGTGCGTCCAACGAACCAATGTTCGCCGGCTACCGCGGAGAAAGGCTTGATAGCCTCTGCTTGCATCCGCAGGGCCTCAGGAAGCAAAGGTATTGCGGTTTCGCGTGCGCGCGGACCCTGTACGGCGATCATCGCGAGATCACGCCGAGGACTCACTGCTACCCGATATTCCTCGGCATGATCGCCAATCCATCGCAAATCCTTCTCCGTAGTTGCGGCATTTACGACCATCCGATACCAATCATCGCGGAGATAGTAAACAATCAGATCGTCGATAACCCCGCCATCGGGGTTGAGCATACAACTGTACAAGGCCTTACCAGGCTGCTTGAGGCGGGCAACATCGTTGGCGAGCAAATGGCGCAGAAAGTCCCTGACACGCTGGCCGTGCAGATCCACCACCGTCATATGGGATACATCGAACATGCCGACGTGACGGCGCACCTGATGATGCTCTTCGATTTGGGATCCGTAATGCAACGGCATATCCCAGCCACCAAAGGGTACGATACGGGCGCCCATTGCGTGGTGTTGTTCAAATAGGGCTGTCTTGTTTCCCATGGGTCTCTCCTCGGACATCACGGCAGCTTCGGGCACAATACCCTGAGCCGTCCCTCTGTCCAAAACCTGAGAGTTTGAAACCGCATCAGCCGGCTCCTGCCCCATCGGTGGATCGAATGATCTCTCTCCAGAGTCAACCCAGGCAATCGCCTTGAGTTCCCGGTCCTTTTGCCTGAGCGATTCCGGACGGTTTTGCGCCTTCGGCGTCGGTCTGAGCCGACCTCTCCCGGGAACACGGGTTAGGTTGCAGGAACAACTATACCTAGGGTAAGTCCTATTGCCAACACGGGAGATGAACTTTATCACCCGCGGTTTCCGGTTCTCGCTTTACGTTGGCGGGCTAAGGTTAGACGATCCTGCAAAACGGTTGCTCCGAGCGTGGCAGGCGGTCTCGCGCTCGACCGGAATGAAATTTGCTCCTTAGTCCCCTGGCCTATGGCCGTGGCAATCTCCCAAGGTGAGTTGCAGGTCCATCAAGGCGATTCCCATCCTTTTTCGCTGGGGAGGAGCGGCCAGCATTCTAGGTCACTCGACTTTTTGGAGTTCATTAAGGTGAGTGTGCACATTCGCGGATATCGACAACTGAGGGAGTGGCAGGTGCCGAAGCGGCACAGGCTGCCGAGCACCCCTTTCCCCGCCCAGGGCAGTGCGATAGGAGGCGGGTCTGATCATGTCACCCAAAGTCGGCTGCATGTTGCCGGTTTAAGCGGCGTATATGGTAGTCTAGCCTCAAATCAATTAAAGATGCAGTCGCCTCCGCCAGAGGCCTCTAACCGGGAATTTTCTCATGGGAATATCAAACGTACGCACTGCCTTAATACTGTCGGGGGTGGTGATCCTGGTCAGCGCTTGTGACTCAACCGATACCCAAAAACAAGCGGCTCGCAATGCGCCGCCGCCCGGCGTGTTGGTAGCCGAGGCGAGACCTGAGCAGATCAGGGATACCGTGGAATTTATTGGCCGGACTGTCGCCGTAAACGATGTCTCCCTGAATGCTCAAGTGAGCGGCTATTTACAGGAAATACTTTTCGAAGAAGGCGGAGAGGTGCGGGAAGGGGAGCTCCTGTTCAAGATAGATCCCGCGATTTATGCGGCCCAGGTGGCAGCCGCTAAGGGGTCGGTCGCCAAGGCAAGCGCTGCCCTCGTCAGAGCGGATAAGGACCTTGCCCGGTATCGGGAGCTCCTCAAGAAACAGTCGGTGAGCCGTCAACAAGTGGACCAAGCGGAAAGTGACCAGTTGCAGGCTGCCGCAGAGGTACAAGCGGCCGAGGCCAGTCTAAAAAAAGCCGAGACCGATCTTTCGTTCACAGAGATCCGCGCCCCTATTGACGGCCGTATTGGGAGGGCGTTGGTCAGTACCGGCAATTTGGTCGGACCGCAGAGCGGAGAACTGGCCAGGCTGGTGGAACTCGATCCTATCTACGTCAATTTCAGCGTCAGCGAGAGCGACTTACTGGATGTGAAGCAGAAGCGCAAAAATTTGACGGTAGAGGAAAGAGGAAATGAGCGGGGTAAGCTCTCCGTAGCGCTGCGGCTGGCCAATAGATCGGTTTACCCGCATACCGGAGAAATCGATTTTCTCGATAACGTCGTGGATCCGAAAACCGGCACCGTGACCCTTCGTGCGAAGTTCGATAATCCGGATGACTTCTTGGTACCTGGTCTGTTTGTCAGCACTATTTTGAGCACCGAAGAGCGCACGACCGAGCTAATGATTCCCCAGGCTGCGGTGCAAGAGGACCAGGCCGGACGGTTTGTTATGGTGGTCGCCCCCGATGATACGGTGGAGCGGCGCAAGATCACCACTGGGCGCCAAATTGGCGCCAATCTGGTAGTTACCACCGGACTGAATCCGGAGGAAAGGGTCGTAGTGGAAGGCATCCAGAAGGTCCGCCCCGGTATGAAGGTAGACGCGAAGATGTCTCCTCGTCCGGAGGACGACAGAGAAGCCGCAATAGAAGACAGGTCACAGCCAGCGGCTACGGTGGCGACCGATTCCAGTGCGCACTCACCGGCAGCCCCGGCTGCAAATGAAAATAATGCTCAGGAGGCCGAGACGCCTTTAGGGAATTCCGGTGGCGAGAGCAAGGGAGACTGATCCATGTTCAGCAGCTTCTTTATTAACCGGCCGAAATTTGCCTTCGTTATCTCTATCGTTATTACGATTGCCGGACTGGTCTCTCTTGGCGCCCTTCCGGTTGCTCAGTACCCCGAGCTGACGCCTCCACAGGTACAGGTTTCTGCCGTATATCCGGGGGCAGATGCTGAAACGATCTCCGACACTGTCGCCGGCCCCATTGAGTCGAAAGTCAATGGGGTGGAGAACATGATCTATATGTCTTCCAACAGTGCCAACGACGGCAGCTATACACTTACTGTTAGTTTTGAAGTGGGCAGCGACCCCGATATCAATACCGTCAATGTGCAGAACCGGGTAGCCCAAGCTACCGCCCAACTCCCCGAGGAGGTAAGGCGTCAAGGAGTAACTACGACCAAACAGTCCACCAGTATGTTGATGGTGGTCAACCTCTATTCGCCGAAGGGGACCTACGACACGCTGTTTCTCAATAATTACGCCAATATCAACGTCACCGACTCGCTGGCACGTATCAACGGCGTGGGAAAGGCCAGCATCCTTGGCGTGCAGGACTACAGCATGCGCATCTGGCTAAACCCAGATCGACTGGCTAGCCTAGGGCTGACCACCGACGATATCACCAACGCTATCCGAGAGCAGAATGTCCAGGTGGCGGCCGGTCAACTTGGCCAGCAACCATCCACAAACCGAACCCAATTTCAGTACAACCTGCGCACCCAAGGGCGTCTCAGTAACCCAGAAGAATTCGGCAACATAATCATACGTACCGGAAATGATGGATCCACGGTGCGCGTGAGGGATGTCGCGCGTATTGAGCTAGGCTCGAAATCCTACGATGCCTTCGGCTTGTTTAATGGCCAACCGGCGGTCGTACTGGCCATTTATCAGCTACCGGGCGCCAATGCCATGCAGGTCGCGGAGCTGGTCAAAGCGGAGATGGAAAAGATATCCCAGCGTTTTCCCGAAGACCTCGAATATGCCGTGGCGTATGACACCACTCGTTTCGTAAAGGCATCCATCGATGAAGTCGTGGAGACCTTGTTCATTGCCATCGCCCTAGTGGTTTTCGTGGTTTTCGTCTTTATCCAAGACTGGCGCTCGACACTGATTCCAGCAATTGCGATTCCCGTCTCGTTGATCGGCACTTTTGCCGGAATGTTGGCCTTGGGGTACTCGCTAAACATGATCACACTCTTCGGGATCATCCTGGCAATCGGCATTGTGGTGGACGATGCTATCATCGTTGTTGAAAACACCCAGCGCCACATGGCCGAGGGGATGACAGCCAAAGCGGCGGCGGCCAAGGCGATGAGCGAGATATCGGGAGCTATCATCGCAACGACGCTGGTATTGCTCGCCGTATTCGTCCCGATGGCCTTTATTCCCGGACTCACTGGAGAACTATACCGTCAGTTTGCCGTTACCATAGCCGTCGCAGTCTCCATCTCGTCTGTCAACGCGCTCACTCTCAGCCCCGCCCTGTGCGCAACCCTGCTGAAACCAGGCAGTGGCGAGCTTCCCACAACCGGATTCTTTGGACTATTCAACCGCACCTTTGACCGCACTACCGCCGGTTACTCGAAATGGGTAGGCGGCCTGCTTGGCAGGCGGACACTGATCATGGCGGGATTTGCTATTTTTGTCGTTCTCACCCTGTGGATGTTCAATCGCATGCCGGGGGGATTCGTACCCTCGGAAGACCAGGCTGCCTTTATGATCGACATCCAGCTTCCGGATGGCGCCACCCTGAGCCGCACCCGGGAGGTAGTCAATGAGGTGGAGCAAATTCTCGCTGACCAAGACGGTGTGCAAGATCTGATATCGGTGGTGGGCTACAGTATCCTTAAACAGGGGATCGCCTCAAACGGTGCCCTTTCCATCGTGGTGCTCAAGAATTGGAGTGAACGCACCGAGCTCGCGTTGCACGAGGCAGTGATCGTCCAGGCGTTGCGGGGAAGGCTCAACGCCATTGCATCGGCTACGGTATTCCCGTTTCAAATGCCGCCGATTCCGGGGCTTGGTAATACCGGCGGCTTTGAATTCATTCTTCAGTCCACCAGCGGCGACAGCCCCGCAGACATGGCCGGCGTACTGGGCGGGCTAGCCATTGCCGCCAACCAAGCACCCGAGCTCAATGCGGTTTTCAGCACCTTCAAGGCATCTGTACCCCAGATTTTTCTGGATATCCAGAGAGATAAGGCCAAGACCATGGGAGTCTCTCTGTCCAGCATTTTCAGCACCCTCGCCAGCGCAACGGGCAGTAATTACATCAACGACTTTAACAAGTTTGGTAAGACCTATCAGGTACTTGCCCAGGCGGACCGCGAGTTCAGGGAAAACGAAGAGGATGTCTTCAATCTGTTCGTGCGCAACGATGAAGGGGATATGGTGCCGCTTCGGACGCTGCTCAACACCGAGTCCTTCCTGGGCCCCGATATGATCAGCCGTTACAATATTTACCGCGCGATCACCATTAATGGCTCGCCGGCACCCGGATACAGCTCAGGGCAGGCGATCGCGACCATGGAACGAGTCGCTAGAGACGTACTACCTCCCGGTTATGTCTACGAGTGGACTGGGCAAGCCTACCAGGAGATCTTAGCGGGCAACCAGGCTCCGGTTGTTTTTGGGATGGCGCTCGTGTTCGTGTTTCTATTCTTGGTTGCCCAGTACGAAAGCTGGTCAATCCCCATCTCCGTGCTGCTCTCCGTACCCTTGGCAATTTTCGGGGCAGTGGCCGCCCAGACCGCCATGGGCCTGCAGAACGATGTCTATATGCAGGTTGGCATCGTACTGTTGATGGGGCTCGCCACCAAGAACGCGATCCTTATTGTAGAATTCGCTAAATCCCTCCGCGAAGAGGGTGAGACCATCATGGACGCCGCCGTCAAGGCAGCTCGCCTACGCTTCAGAGCAGTCTTGATGACCGCTTTTTCATTTCTCCTTGGCGTGATCCCGCTGGTCATCGCCATGGGTGCCGGGGCCGCCAGCCGGCGCTCATTGGGTACCGCGGTATTCGGCGGAATGTTGGCCGCCACGGTAATGGTACCGCTATTTGTCCCGGTGTTTTATGCTACTGTGCAGGCTATTCGCGAGCGCGTCAAAGGCGGTTTACCAGCCACTACAGAGAGCTTGAAAGCAGAGTCAACCGAGTAGTTAGCACTTACCAACGTAATTTATATATCCGCTTGTGGTAGGTGATCACCCGGAATTCACCAACCTCCTCGGGGGGTGTCGGGCCTTGCCACAAGGGGGCTTTCTAACCGCCATCTGCCAAGTCCATTACCCTCGAAAACGCGGGCAGCCGGTCGACTGATCGGCATAAAATGGGAGCTACCGTTACTGTGCCCCTAGGCACAGATGCTGGGAGCCCCAAGAGTACCGGACAAGCATTTTTCCCACCCGATCATGGGCGGTATTTGGCAAGCGATGGCAAGTCGCCGGTGACACCCATGGCGCGCCGCGCCAGAATACCCTTCAGCGGCCCGATGGCGTTAACCAGATTCAACCCCCCATTGCGAACCAGTGTTAAGGGCAGATTGTCATTACTGAACAGCCGCTTGAAAAGATCCATCAATCCCAGCACCGCCAAATTTTCCCCCTTCCTGGCACGCTCATATTGACGGAGCGTAGCGATATCCCCCAATGGGCGCCCTTTATTTTTTGCCCGAGACAGGATATCGCATAGATCGGCGGCATCGAGCAGGCCCATATTGACCCCCTGGCCTGCCAGCGGGTGGATACCGTGGGCTGCGTCACCCACCAATGCCAAGCCCGGCAACACGTACCGGTCGGCGTAGCGCAACGCCAAAGGGAACTCACCCCGAGGCCCTACCCGCTTGATTCTCCCCAGGACAAACTCGCTAGCAACACCCAGTTCCTTACAAAATTCTTGCTCATTCAGAGCCATCAATCGATTAGCTTCTGTAGGCGAAGTGGACCAGACAATCGAGCAACTTCCGTTATCGATGGGTAAAAAGGCCAACGGGCCGGTTGGCATAAAGCGCTGCCGAGCAATGTGTCCATGATGGAGCTGCGGCCATACCGTGGCAGTAATCGCATGCTGATCGTAAGACCATCCGTGAGATGTAATGCCTGCCATTTCCCTCAATGGTGAGTTGGCGCCCTCGGCAGCAACAATCACATCTGCATTCAAACGGATTCCGGAGGCCAATTCCACCGACGGGCGCCCCTCGTCGATTGTTAGCCGGACCACATGGTCGGGACAAAATTTTTGCACAGTCGAGTACTCGCCAAGCCGTTCCCAAAGGGCCAGTTGAGTTACTCGGTTTTCGACAATATGGCCTAAATCCGGCTCGCCAAGTTCCCCTGCATCGAAGTGTATACGGCCGCTTCCCACCGCATCCCATACCTCCATCCCGGTGTAGGGACTGACCCGGAGTTTCGCCATCCTTTCCCAAGCACCCAGGTTCTCGAGTATCCTCCTACTTGCGCGGGATAAGGCCGATACTCTTAGGTCAACCGAGTCTTCGGGCCATCCTAACTGCGGCTCTCGCCGTTCAACCACCGCCACTCGAAAGCCGCACTCCGCCAGGCCACAGACAAGCGCGGCACCAACCATCCCACTGCCCACCACCAGGATATCGGCGTCGGAAACCGGAGCGCTACTCAAAACATTCCCCGGAAGGTTTGGGCAAATGCCCGCCAAATCCCATGAACTGGCGTGCCAGCAAATATTTACCCAACGGTATGGCATCAAGAGCCAGCATCCCGATGTTACGACCCAGTTCAATGGGCCACAGCGGATTGGTAAACAGACGCACTAAACCGTCGGTAACCAGAGCGACCGTCTGCTGATCTTTTTTGCGCCGGTTCGCATATTTTCGAAGGATACCGATATCGCCCACATCCGTCCCCGACCGGTGGGCACTACGCAGCACCTCGGCCAACACCGCCACATCCCTGATCCCCAGATTGAATCCCTGACCGGTGATAGGATGGACCGCGTGCGCGGCGTTGCCGATGAGCACTGCCCGATGCCGCACAATATCTTGCGCCAACATTAAATAAAGCGGGTAGTTGGCACGCCTGCCGGCTTGTTGGAATCGGCCCAGACGAAACCCGAAGCGCCGCTGTACCCGCTCTAGAAAAGCCTGATCATTCAATGAGACGATCTCATCGAGGTAGCGCTGGTCAACGGTCCAGATCATTCCGTACCGCTTATCGGGGAGTGGCAGCATCGCTATCGGTCCGGTATCGGTAAAGCGCTCGAAGGCAGTTGCCCCCTGGAAACCGATCCCGGGCGTAAGATTGGCGACTATAGCCGCTTGACCGTAGTGCCACTCTCGCGCCCCGATACCGAGATTCTTCCGAACGGCGGATTGCGCACCGTCCGCGGCCACGATCAACTTGCCAGCCAGGGTCCGAGTCTGGCCGTCGATCGAGACCTGCACGCGGACACCTGCGTCATCAATCTGGAACGAAATCATCCGTGCCGGACAGTACAACACAACATCGTCGTGCGACCGAATGTCCTTCAACAAAACCGCACCCAAATCATGGGCGGTGACCACATAGCCAAAAGCCTCGACCTGCTGTGCGACATGGTTGAGCCGGGTAAACCCAAACTGGCCACGGTCGGACACGTGAATATCGCGTATCGGCGCGACTCGTAACGCCAGCGGGCTCCATAGGCCCATATCCTCAAGTATCAGCCGGCTCCCATACGCTAGCGCGATAGCCCGATCGTCATAGCTTGGCTGACGCTTCGAGTCCAGCGGCCAGGATTCCAGAACGGCAATTTTCAGCCCACACCCGGAAAGGGCCCGGGCCAAGCTGGCCCCAACCATTCCTCCGCCAATGACGATGACATCATATTCCATGGTCATGATTGTATCGCAATGGTCCCTCGCCAGACGCCGCGGCGCTGGCTAATCGTGCCATGCGGGCAGCTCCTGGAAAACCATCAGGCCGATCCCATGAGGGCCTCTATCTCTTCCACTTGTTTGGGTACATCACGGGTCAGGATATCGCAGCCATCCTTGGTCACCACCACGTCATCTTCGATACGGATACCGATATTGTGCCACCGCTTCGCCACCCCTTTGGAACCTGCGGGAATATAGATGCCGGGCTCAATCGTGAGAACCATCCCAGGTTCCAGCAACCGCCAGGCGCCGTCTACTTTGTAGTCTCCTACATCATGCACATCCATCCCTAGCCAATGTCCGGTTCGATGCATGTAGAAGCGTTTATAGGCTTCGTTTTTTATCTGCGTCGAAACTCTCCCACTGAGGATGCCCAGCTGCAATAGGCCGCGGGTAATCACCTTGACCGCGGCATCATGAGGTTCGTTCCAATGATTTCCCGGGCGCACCTTTTCCAGCGCCGCCTCCTGGGCTTTCAAAACGAGTTCATAGAGTTCCCGCTGGGGCTCGGTAAACCGCCCGTTGATCGGAAAGGTACGGGTGATATCGGATGCGTAATTGTCCAGTTCACAGCCAGCATCGATTAACAGCAGATCTCCATCACGCAATACATCCCGGTTATCGATATAGTGAAGAACGCAACCGTTAGCGCCACCGCCAACGATCGGCGAATAAGCCTGATACCTCGCTCCGGCGGCACGGCAGGCGTGAACGAGCTCGGCCTCCACTTGCCACTCCTTCAAACCGGGTTTGCAGATCTTCATGGCATGCCGGTGCGCCTGGGCAGAAATCTTGGCGGCGTCGCGCATCACTTTGATTTCTGATCGACTCTTATACAGACGCATGTCATGCAGGTAATGATCCAAGGCAATGAACTCCACCGGACCCTGGATTCCGGCTCGGCCTTTCTCACGAATTCCGCTGATCCATTCGGACATCCGTTTGTCCAGTTCCAGATTGCATCCCATGGCATAAAACACCCGCTGGCATTGCTCCAACATGCGCGGCAAGATCTCATCCATGTCGCCAATGGGAAAAGAATCGTCAGCACCGAAAATCTCCCGCGCCCCCTCTTGCCCTGCCCGCGCGCCATCCCACAGTTCCCGTTCTGCATTCCGCTCCCGACAAAACAAGACATATTCGGCATGTCGGCGACCGGGTATCAGCACCGCCACGGCCTCGGGTTCTGGGAATCCGGTCAGATAGTAAAAATCGCTATCGGGACGGTAGGGAAACTCCACGTCCCGGTTTCGGCGCGCGACCGGTGCCGATGGCAAGATGGCAATACTGCCGTGCCCCATCATCCGCATCAGCTGGCGACGGCGGCGCCTAAATTCAAATGGAGTCACAATCGTGCCCGCCCCGACTGAACCAATTCATCGTGAACGAGCATGGCCGCTACCCAAAGGAACTCGGTTATCTGCATCAGAGCGTCCTCTCCATCTTCTTGGTAATCTTCCAAACCGTCGAGGTCCATACGGGTAACCTCGCTGATATCCCGCAGCGCCTCCTGGGCTTGCGGAGAGAGCACCGTCTGGGTGGAAACTCCCGCGATTCCGATACCGTACAAAAAACCCTGGCACCAATCCACAATCCCAGCGGCGCGCCGCTTGAGCGGCTGTTCGTCATCGGGAAGCAGCAACGAGAACCCCAGTTCCGAATCGTTGAGCTCGATGCGTGTTTGATCGAACAACCGGCGGAGCGACTTGAGACAGTCTTCACGTAGCAAATCACCTTCCACGGGATCAGGAAAGAGTTCTGTCAACCACAATGCGTCGGTATCTGGTCTGGCACTGCATAACAGCCCGGAAAACAGACCATGCACCTCCGCGCCGCTCATCTCAACATCCGCCCCGGCGAGGCGACGTTCGATCTCCTCCAGCTCGACCCTTTGCCCCAACATAGTCGAAAGATTCCTGTTGATACCTGAATGCCAAGCATATCATGGCTCACACATCATTGACCCTGTGTAATCGGCACTTTATATTGAGTGGCATGAACAGCGATGAACGGCAGCCAGATACGGAACTGGATCTCAACAACCTTGAGAATCGAGTAGACGAGTTGATTCGAACCGTCCGGCGGCTGCGGGAAGAAAATTCCTCTCTGCGCTCCAGTCAGGAACGGTTAACGCTTGAGCGCGCAGAACTGATCGAAAAAACCGAGTTGGCGAAGAATCGGGTCGAGTCAATGATTACCCGTCTGAAATCAATGGAAACCAACCTTTGAAAGACAATACTATTCCCGTAGTCGTCCGAATCCTGGATAAAGAGTACCGGATTGCATGCCAGCGCGGAGAGGAGAATGATTTGTTGACCTCCGCCCGCTACCTGGATGGCAAGATGCGCAGTATACGCTCAACCGGCAAGGTGATCGGAACCGACCGGGTAGCGGTAATGGCAGCCCTGAACATCGCCCACGAACTTCTCCAACAGCAACATCAAAAAGATTCTGCCTCCGGCACGTTTCGCACCCGCCTGCAGCGCATTCAGGAAAAAATCGAAATCGCGCTGGAACCCAGCAAACGACTGGAAGTTTAATCCGATTAGGTTTAGCCTTATTCATGAAGGCATCCCCTGCGGTGTTCGTTAGAAGGCCGGGTATTTTCTTGAGCCTAATATCTACCCCGGGGGTAAAAAGTGGTTGTCGATGTGCATGTCCGCCACGAGCGGAAAGCCTATAGACGGCGCGGTTATCCCCACTTGAACCATCCGGTTCAAGAACGAAAGCCGACGACGGCACAGGCGGGGGGTGTCTTTATCCAAACGCGGATCACGCATTGTCCACCCCAAAGCCCCTAAATTTAGTTTTATGCGCTCACCCGTGCGGTTACGCCGGCTGTTAGGTAACGGCCGCAAAGACTTCTCACCATCAGTAACGTGGACGCAGTGAAGCGATATTGCGCCACCTGTCAGGTGCGAGATACCTGTTACGCCACCACCCCAGTTGCTCTCTCTCGCCAAGGACGGTGAACTCGACCGCGCTCCGATAGAGGCGGCAGCCAATCAAATGGGTAAGACCCTATACTTTTGCCGGTACTTCGAAACAGGCCCCATCGTTCTCTCTGGGTTGCTGGATACCGTCCGGGAGACAAATTGCAAACCAATAGATTCGATATCGATGGGTTCGAAATCGGTAAGCGTGCTCCAGTTCCTCCGTGAGCTACCGATCTCATTCTACTGCCCCTGGTGGGTTTTGATGGTGGCTGCAACAGATTAGGTATGGGAGGTAGATTCTATGACCGTACGCTTTACTGTTTGCACCAGAGGAGAACGTGACATAAATCCAGACTGGTTGGCCTGGCACGCGATGTCCAACACACGGACAGCATCTCTTGCCAACCCTGGGACATCCCGTTGCATTCGATCGTCAGCGAACCGGGGTTTTTATCACAACAATTCACCGCGATCACTTCTTCGAAATACAAAGGACTTTATCAAAACCGAATAACAATTAGCCCATAGCAATCCGGATGGGAAAATGGATACCTTTTTTCTGGTAATTTCAATACGGTTTATTATACTTCATCGAGAATCCAGTGCGTTCACCGGGGGATAAAAATGGCAGCCAAGAAAACAACAGCAAGAAAGACTACCGCCAAGACAGCAGCTGGCAAAACACCAACCACATCGAGCACGGCGTCGACACCACCCCAAAAACCGGCCATCAAGAAGCGAGCCACACCATCGAAGGCTACCGTCAAGAAAGCATCCGCGGTAAAAAAAGCCGTGTCGAAGAAGAAGGTTGCGTCAGCAACCGCCACCGTGAAGAAAGCACCCGCGGTAACCAAAAAAAAGGTAGTGACGAAAAAGCAGGCCGCTCCATCAAAGACGACCGCCAAGAAGGCATCTTCGGTAAAGAAAACCGCAACAACCAAGAAAAAAGTAGCGGTTAAAAAGAAGGCCGTCACAACTAAGTCCACCGCTAAAAAGGCACCCGTCCTGAAGAAGCCCGCGGCAACCAAGAAAACTGCCAAGAAAAAGGTAGCGACAAAAAAACGGGTATTGAGAGAGCGAAAAGTAACCCCAAGAAAAAAGCCGGCGTCCAGCACTTAACAAGAACTGTTATGGAATAAGCTCGCGGGGCATGGGTGGCTGTTGCACACCCTTTCGTCTGGCACTCCGAGGGTTGGTTGGGTCGCTGGTGAAACGAGGCAAACCCTGAGAAGGGGAAAACGGGTTTTAATTACACGGGGGATGTTATTTACCGATACAGCATCCCCCGCAGGCAAAAAGCCGGTAAGCGATATTGTCTGTCTCTTCTTCCCAGGGGTATCCTAATAATTCGAGAAATTCGTGGAATGTTTTTCTCTCGGCGGGTTCGATTTGAACTCCCATCAACACCCGGCCGTATGCGGCTCCATGATTACGGTAATGGAATAAACTGATATTCCAGCGCTGGCCCATCTCCGTCAGAAATGCTAATAAAGCCCCGGGGCGCTCTGGAAATTCAAATCGGTAAAGGACCTCATTGGTAATCGAGGGTGCATGCCCCCCTACCATGTATCGAATATGAAGTTTTGCGGTTTCGTTCTCGGTTAGATCCACAACCGCGTACCCCTTACGCTGAAGCTGCCCAACCAGCGCATTTCGCTCCTGATCACCCTCATTCAGCTCAACACCGACGAACACGTGAGCATTTATGGTGTCTGCGTAACGGTAATTGAACTCGGTGACACTGCGCCGCCCGATCGCTCGACAAAAACTCAAGAAGCTGCCAGGCCGCTCTGGAATCTCAACTGCCAAAAGTGCCTCTCGCCGTTCACCCAGCTCTGCGCGCTCGGCGACATGCCGGAGGCGATCAAAATTGATATTCGCACCACTTTCAATCGCTACCATGCTCATGCCCTTCATCGACTCCCTGGCGACGAATTTTTTCAAACCAGCGACCGACAGGGCACCCGCCGGCTCAGCCATGGTCCGGGTATCATCGAACACATCTTTTATCGCCGCACAGATCTCATCGGTATCAACGAGCACTACTTCGTCAACGACTTGTCTGGCAATACGAAACGTCTCCTTACCAACCTGCCGCACGGCAACACCGTCAGCGAATATCCCCACTTGCTTCAGATTAACGCGACGGCCCCGGACAAGTGCCTTGTGCAGGGTTGGCGCATCCTCGGGCTCTACGCCAATAATCTTGACCTGGGGGAACACGAACTTGATATAGGCGCCTATACCTGCGATCAACCCACCACCACCAACGGGAATGAATACCGCATCCGGCGGGCCTGGGTGTTGGCGTAATATCTCCATGCCCACGGTGCCTTGTCCCGCAATCACGTCGGGATCATCAAAGGGGTGAATAAAGGTCATGCCCTTTTCAGTAACAAGCTCTTGAGAGTGACGGAAAGCCTCATCATAGGAATCACCGAACAGAATTGTGCGCGCGTTGAGATTACGCACCGCCTCCACCTTTATCTGGGGAGTGGTCTTTGGCATGACAATCAGAGCCCGGATTCCCAGCCGCTTAGCCGACAGCGCAACACCCTGAGCATGATTGCCTGCTGAGGCGGCGATCACTCCACGCTCCTGTTCGGCCGGGGATAGATTGGCGATCCGGTTGTAGGCACCACGCAGCTTGAAGGAAAACACCGGCTGTAGATCTTCTCGCTTCAAATAAACCCGGTTATCGAGCCGCTTGGATAATTTTGCAGCGATGTTGAGCGGCGTTTCCTGAGCCACATCATAGACACGGGCACGGAGTATTCTTTCGATATACGACTGGGGCATTGGTTATCCTCAACAGATCAGGATCATAGTAAACGGGCAACAGCAAAGTTATCATAAACTAGTAAGCCAAATGACAGGAGGCAGTCATGTCCCAGGATGATTTGAAACGCAAAGCGGCGGAAGCGGCAATCGACTACGTCAAAGGAGGAATCATCGGGGTAGGTACCGGATCTACGGTCAACCACTTCATCGACCTATTGGCGGAGGTTAGACATCGGATCGATGGCACGGTCTCCAGCTCCGAGGCGTCGACCGAACGGTTGCAAAGCCATGGCATCCGCGTCCTCGATCTCAACGCTACCGGTGAGTTGGATCTTTATATCGACGGAGCTGACGAATCAAATGCCTATCTCCATCTAATCAAAGGAGGGGGTGGGGCACTGACACGGGAAAAGATTATCGCCGGGGCCAGCCGCCAGTTTGTTTGCATTGCCGATGACAGTAAGTTGGTCGACGTGCTTGGCGGATTCCCGCTTCCTGTGGAGGTCATACCCATGGCGCGCAGCCACGTGGCGAGACAGCTGGTTAAATTGGGGGGAACTCCAGTGTGGCGAGAAAAATTCATCACGGATAACGGAAACATCATCCTCGACGTACATAACCTGCGTATCATGGAGCCGGCGAAACTGGAGCAGGAGATCAACAACATCGCCGGCGTGGTGACCACCGGATTATTCGCCCTGCGCCCCGCGGATATTCTGATACTCGGTAGCGAGGGGGGAATCAGAACGATAGACCCCCGATTTTAACCAACTCGCCCCCGGGCTTAAAGGTAATGGAAGAACGGCGTCTGACCACCGCGTGTCTCGGGTCACGCCGTTCAGAGTGTGATTGTGATCTCCAGGCGTTCGCCATCCCGAAGAATCAAAAGACTCGTAGTGTCACCTGTCTGATAGTCGTCCAGTCGAGAGAGTAAATCACGCAGATTCGAGACCGGAGTACCGCCGACCGCCAGGATGAAATCTCCAAACCGGATTTCCCCCTGACTGTCCAACACCGTGCCTTGGATTCCCACCATCTCCGCAACCGACCCGGGGGTGGTCCTCAGCACCAGCACGCCCCGCTCCCCCAGTTGATCGGAGACGATCTTGTTTAGCTCCTCGCTAACCTCGATGCCCAGTACTGGCCTGACATAGCGCCCTTTGGCAATGAGTTCTGGCACAACCCGGTTCACGGTATCGACGGGTACGGCAAAGCCGATCCCCGCGTAGGCTCCAGACGGGCTGTAGATCGCGGTATTGACCCCTATCAAACGTCCGGCACTGTCGAGCAAAGGGCCCCCGGAGTTACCCGGATTGATGGCGGCATCGGTTTGGATCAAATGATCGATGGAAGTATCACCCTCGCCACTGAGACTCCTGTCGAGAGCGGATACAATACCGGTGGTCAGGGTATAATCAAGACCGAAGGGATTGCCGATAGCGAATACCTTCTGTCCAACCCTGAGATCTTCACTGCTTCCGATGGGCACCGCTGGTGGGCGATTAAAGGGAACCCGTATACGAAGCACGGCAATATCGTGATCAGGACTGCTTCCCACCAACACGGCACTGTAGCTGCGGCCGTCGTTCAACCTGACCCGGGCCTCGGACACGTCCTGAATAACGTGATGGTTGGTGACCAAATGCCCCAGCCCATCCCAGATAAAGCCAGACCCAGTCCCCCTGGGCATGCTCATCACGTCCCGGGTCCAAGGGTTGAGGACTCGCCTCACGGTAGTGATATAGACCACCGAAGGGCTGACCCGCTCGAAGATCTCGATAGTCGACCGTTCGTCAGACGCCAGATCACCCCGGGAATCCACCGTTCTGGGAGTCGCGGTACTGCCAATGATTGCCTGCTCGACAACTGGCAACAGATACCAGACAACCATAATCACCACGAGCGCCAAACCCAAAAACCGGATCCGGCTCACAAACGGGTCATTCACGGGATACTTGTCTCGCAGCCCCCCGGCACTCTCGAACCTCTATACTCGGAAGACTTAGGCAGTTGAGAAAACATGCCCACTATACTACCGAGTTCGGCGTCCCCTGGTAAGCATCCAGGTCCACACGCACGGAAGGGGCCGGTCAGCGACCGGCCCCCGGACAGCCCACTTGTCAGAACTCCCTGGTTTTACTCATGCCGACGCTAAATCCATCAAACTGCAGGTCCAACGCCAGACTGGAGGAACTGGACGGTGCATAGATTACCCGCTCCTCAACCGATGAGTAATGGTTATGGCCATGGTGGCGACGGTGGTGATGAGGCTTGCGGTAGGGTTTGTAATGGCGGTGGTTACGATCACCCCACCCCCAACCAGGACGATAGCCCCGCTCTCGGTCGTTGTGCTTGGCCCGGTAGATCCGGTCGCTTGCCCGGTTCTGAGCCCGATTCAAGATGCGCCGCTCCCGCTTATCCAATCTACCGTCCCGTTCAAAGCGACGCTCCATTCGCGAGATTTCCTTTTGGTCCTTACGCAACATCCGCGTCTCACCCCGGGTTAGCGCTCCGCTTTCCCGGCCAGCACGAATCCGTGACCATTGCCGATCTTGGCGGCTGTCAACTCGATTAGCAACGTCACGCCGCCCACCCCGGTCACTACGCTCCACCGCATCCCTTTGCTGGCCACTCATCCGCCCCCCGCGATCACCGTCCCTGGCAACCACGGTGCCGGTCTGAACTATCGCCAAAACAGCTACCACCGCAACAACTAGGGAAATGCTTTTCATCTCAATGACTCCTCTGTCGGTCAATCAGGACCGGGTATCCGATCCTTGGAGCCATCCTATGACCCGTAAGCTGAACGTAAGATGAACGACGCTGTTGAGTTAAAACGGGGGCGCAGCCCCCTGGGACAGGCCCCTAGGCAGCGAACCCACTAGCCGTCCGGAAGACTCATCCGAATAACGGACGCACCCTAACGGCTGGCGTTTGGATGAAAGAACGGCTGGTAGGAAAAGCGCTGTAAGTGCGCACCCCAGCCAATCCGGCCTGTCTGTCGGGTCAGCCAGACTGAGGGGGTGGTAGCTGCGTACTTACCAGTGCATAGAGACGTTCCAGAGCGCCCCGGTTTTCTGCCACCACGCTTCTCCCGTTCTCTCCCACCCGGGTTCGTTCGGCGGCGTCGCCAAACCAGCGTTGAACCCAATTGGCAATCTCCGGCGCGTCCTTGACTTGCACAGCCGCTTCCTTTTCGAGCATCATGCGGCTGATCTCCAAGAAGTTAAACATCTCCGGACCAAACAGGGTAGGGACCCCAAGAGCAGCAGGTTCCAGAATGTTATGCCCCCCCACCGGAACCAAACTTCCCCCTACGAACGCAACGTCCGCCGCCGCGATAAATAGCGTCAGTTCGCCCATTGTGTCGCCAAGGAATACCGAAGTAGACGGCGTGCAACTATCACCGACTGAGCGTCGGGCAAGTGAAAACCCCCCCTTTTGGCAGAGGCCTGCCACCTTATCGAACCGCTCAGGGTGACGGGGCACCAATACCAACATCGCTTCCGGATAGCTCATGAGAATGCTCCGGTGCGCGGCCAAGACTCGCTCGTCTTCACCCTCATGGGTACTGGCGGCTACCCACACGAGCCGATTTCCCCACTGGCGGCGCAGTACCTCTGCCTGCTCGTAGAGGCTGCCCGGCAACTGAATATCAAACTTGATGCTGCCAGTCACCCGCACCCGCTTCTCGGCAACCCCAAGG
This sequence comes from Gammaproteobacteria bacterium, assembly GCA_020445415.1. Taxonomy (GTDB): domain Bacteria; phylum Pseudomonadota; class Gammaproteobacteria; order Chromatiales; family Chromatiaceae; genus HKST-UBA178. Next base: position 49,869 of record JAGRGP010000003.1, read on the forward strand.
TCGATAAATCGCCGGGCATCCGCGTCGGTCTGCGCGCCGACCAATGCGATACGGGAGAAGGTTTCCCGACTGAACGCCTTAAGCCGGGAGTATCCTAGGGCGGAAGCCTCTGAAAGCCGGGCGTTGGCCAATATGGGCGGGATACCGCGCTCTGTGCAAATTGCCAGGAGATTGGGCCATATCTCGGTCTCTATCATCACCAACACCCGAGGCCGCATGCGAAGAATGAACCCAGAAACAGCAAACGGAATGTCGTAGGGAAAGTACACATGAAAAACGGTGTCTCTAAAGAGCCGCTTGACACGTACCGACCCGGTTGGCGTCGTGGTAGTCACCACCACAGGGTACTCCGGGTGTTCCGCAAGCAGGCGCTTGATGAGCGGCGCCGCCGCTTGTACTTCTCCCACCGAAACCGCGTGAATCCAAAGCGTTCCCCTAACTTCGGGTGAAGGGAAATATCCAAAGCGCTCAGGCCAACGCCGCCGATAGGCCGGGGAGCGGATACTGCGCCACAACAGCCGGATCAGGATGAAAGGAAGCAGAAGATAGAGTAGCAGTGTATAAAATCTTCGCATGACTATTGACTCAATACCGGAAAACCTTGCCCTGATTCTGAAAGATTTTCCGTAAGGCGCTCGGAGATAGTGCGAGCACGGAAGCCTGGGCGTGGGACTTTCAACACCACGTAAAACTGCCCATCGAGGCAGGGGTAGGGGCACCCCTAAATAGTTGCGAGGCTCATTACGCGGTCTATAACCTCGACCGCCTTTGTCATGTCACGATCGGTCAATGTGGGATGAACCAGAAACATCATGCTGGTTTCTCCGAGCTCCCTCGCGATTGGCAGCCGTTCTCTGGGACGGTAGCCAGTGCCATCGAATGCCTTCTCCAAATAGATCTCCGAACAGGAACCGGGACCACATGGAACCCCCTGCCGCCGAATCTCTTCCAGTATCCGGTTTCGCGACCATCCTGCATTAAGGGACTCTGGTATCAAAAACACATAAAATCGATACCAAGCGTGGTCGATGTCATCGGGAGGCATTGGTATTCTAACGGCGGCAGGAAACCTATCGAAAGCTGCTTTAAGACGTTGCGCATTTTCCCTACGCGCGGCATGCCAGTCGTCGAGGCATGTCAGCTGATAACTGCCAATGGCAGCCTGCATCTCGGTCATCCGCCAATTGCTACCGAATGATTCATGGAGCCAACGATATCCCGTAGCGTTTCTGGCCTGCTGAACCGCATCCCAGGATTTTCCGTGATCCTTAAACTCCCAAGCAAACCGCCAGATTTGCGCGTCGTTTGTGGTCACCATTCCCCCCTCTCCTCCGGTGGTAACGATCTTGTCCTGGCAGAAAGACCAGGCCGCCACATGACCTAACGCACCCACTGAGCGCCCTCGGTAGCGGGCCCCATGGGACTGGGCACAGTCTTCGATGACAAACATCCGATGTTCTTCCGCTAAAGCCATTAATCCATCCATATCACAGGGCCAACCGGCGAGATGAACCGCAATGATGGCACGGGTACGCTCACTCAACACCGGCCGTATGGTCGCGGGACAGAGATTCTGCGTGTTTTTGTCGACATCGGCGAACACCGGTATGGCGCCAACCATCACCACCGCACTGACTGATGCGACGAATGATCGAGGCGTTACGACAACTTCGTCCCCAGGCCCAATGTTGAGCGCCCGCAATGCAAGCTCCAGCGCCAAAGTCCCATTTGCCAGGGCAACCGCATGCCTAGCTCCGACATAATCGGCAAAATCCCTTTCAAACGTCCTGCCCCTTTCGCCGGTCCAATAATTTACCCGGTTGGAAAGTAAAACCGAGCTGATAATTTCGGACTCCTCTTTGGAGTAGCAAGGCCAGGGGGCGAACTCGGTATCTAACATCGCAGCGGCTCCCAGAGATCAAATGATTGTAACTGCATTGGCGAAGCAAAGGATCTAGAGTTAAGGGTACTGATTGGTTAGAAAACCCTTCCCGGGTTCCCGGCCACCCGGCAACCATCCGCAACATCATTGATGATAACCGCACCCGCCGCCACCATGCAGCCCCGGCCGATTGTTATTCCATCCCGTATCACCGCACCAATACCGATCCAGGTCTCATTGCCAACCCTCACCTGTCCCGCCAACCGGGCACCGGGACTGATGTGCACTCCATCCCCCAATATACAGTCATGGTCCACGGAAGCACCTGTGTTCACGATGACCCCCGTCCCGAGTGTCGCGTCCGCGTTAACCGCCGCCGTGGCAAATACAACGCTACCGGCTCCGATAGTGGCGTAGCGGCTGACAGCCGCGCTCGGATGGAAAACGGTGGCAAGCGGTGCCCCCTGGGCAGCGAACGACTCCAACAACAACAGACGCCGACGATTATCACCAACAGCCACCGCCACACTACCCCCCGCAAGCCACGCACCGGCGAGCGCTTGTTTTCCCCCTGCCACGGGCCAACAACTCAGAGCGCTGAGCTCGGGCCAGCGATCGTCAAAAAAGATTATCTCGCTCCAGCCTGCCTGTTGCGCCGCGTCCGCGACAACCTTGCCGTGTCCTCCCGCTCCGAATATCAGAAGTTGTTTCATCGGTTTCCCTGAAACTTGGTCATCGTTGCCTGCCCCTCCTGAGAGATTCCCTTGCGGAGCAACACTTGCCACACGGTGAGTAGCAAAATCTTAAGATCGAGCAGAAACGAGCGATTGTCCACGTACCACAGATCCAACTCGAATCTCTTATCCCAGTCGACCGCATTGCGACCATTGATTTGCGACCAGCCAGTAATTCCGGGACGCACCGCATGCCGCCGCCGTTGCTCGGCATTATAGAGAGGGAGATACTCCATCAGTAAGGGGCGCGGGCCCACCAGACTCATATCACCCTTTAGTACATTCCACAGTTCTGGCAATTCATCCAAGCTGGAACTCCGCAGCAGTCTGCCGAATGGGGTCAGCCGGTCCGCATCCGGCAACGGGCTTCCCGCCGGATCCCGGTCATCTCTCATGGTGCGAAACTTCACGAGCTGAAATGGCCGTTCAAATAACCCGGGCCTTGGCTGCCGAAACAAGACCGGCCGCCCCAGGCTCAGGCGAACCGCCAAGCCGATGATGAGTAACAGGGGCGAGAGCAATACGATCAAAACCAGTGCGACCGCCACATCGAAGGATCGTTTCACGGCGCATCGATTCCACTGGCAGAAACCAGGCACCGTTCTAGATCCTCCGCTAGTTTATCCCGGGAAAACTCTCCTTCCGCCAATTTGCGTGCCCGCCGCCCGGCAGATGCCAGCCAGACATCATTCCCCGCATAGGCAAGAAAGACTTTGACAGCGTCCGCTGGGTCGGGGGGTAAAATCTTGCCTGCCTCACGCTGTTCTGCAATCTGTGTCGAGAAACCAGAAAAATTCGCAAAAACCGGCTTTCCAGCCGCTAAGGAATCAAAGAACTTATTGGAGACCGAATCGCGGAAAACGATCTCCGGGCCGGAATAGGTCATTATCGATGCGGTACAGCAGTGATACCAGTCACTAACCTCCCGCTTGGGTCTGCCGCCCAAAAAAACGATTGACCGATCCAGAACCGACAAGTCACTCGCCAATTGCCTGATGCGCGCCTCCTCTCTACCTTCACCAATAATCACAAAAAGATATTTCTCCCCAAGCAATTGGAGTCGGCTCGCGAGACGCACGATATAGTCGACACCATTGACGTCACCTATAGTCCCCGCATAGAGGATCAACTTCACCGATTGGGAAATACCCTGGTTGGTACGAAGTTGCCTGCAATCCACATCGCGCCCATAGAAAAGGGTGAGATCGGCACCATTGGGAATCACATCGACGATAGCCGGATCAATACCCCTGGCAACTACCGATTGCTTCATCCCGGGTGCCAGCGCCACGATTCGGCGCGCGCTGCGATAGGCAATACATTCGAGTTTGCGCGCCAGCCACTTCATGAGCGGATTTCTCAATATTCCTAACGCGATTGGAACATCTGGCCAGAGATCTCTTACCTCAAATACCAACGGAACACCCAATCTCCGAGCGGCAAAGATACCGGGTATGGCTATCGTGAGCGGTGTGCTCGTCGCAAATACAAGATCCGCCTCCAATCGGGCGGCATAGCGGGAGGCCCCCAGCGCAAACCGGAGAAACGCGAAGATTCTCGCCGTGAAGTTCATGCCATTGGAATAGGCTACGGGTTGCCAATGGACGTTTATCCCGTCCTCCTCGCACTGAAACCAACCCTTCCGTTCATCAGGCTCCCGCCAGGTGGTCACCATGTGCACCTGGTGTCCGCGCGCTACCAAGCGTCTGGCCATTTCATACGAACGCGTTCCCCCAATCATATCTGGCGTATTGAAATACTGGTGGAGATAGATGATACGCATCGTCGGCTCAGACGAAATACTGGGCGATCCGTCGTGCCGCCTGCCCGCCACCATAGAGCTGATCATCATCCATCACCGTTACCGGCCGCATCCGGCCAACAGCGCTCAAGATGGATTCGGCATTGGCACCCGAGAGGTAATTAACACCGCGCTCAACCAACTCTACCCATTCCGTCTCGTCTCTCAAGGTGACACAAGGACGCCCAAAAAAATAGGCTTCTTTCTGCAGCCCTCCACTATCGGTCAGCACGATCTGGGCATGTTCAAGTAGCCAAACCATCTCCAGATACCCCACCGGCTCGATTACATGAAGATCCAACTTCAGACCGTATTTCTCAAGGCACTTACGTGTCCTCGGGTGTAACGGCAACACAACGGGCTGGTCACGATGCAGCCGATTCAAGGCCATGACAATCTGCGTCAAGCGTTCCCGATCGTCGGTATTTTCGGCGCGGTGCACGGTCGCTAGAATTAAATCGTCGCGGGCATATGTAGATACCGATTCCGGCCGTCGGGCACGGGATTTATAGAACAGCGCCGCATCCTGCATGACATCACCGACCAGTTGGATCTCCACGTTCAGGTTTCGGTATCCTTCCGCTTCCAGATTGGAGACCGCGTGCGCAGTCGGACAAAACAGCACAGAACTAATCCGATCGGCCAACACACGGTTTATCTCTTCGGGCATCCGCATATTGAAACTGCGCAGCCCAGCTTCTACATGAGCAACCGGCACATGCAGTTTTGCCGCAGCCAATGCCCCCGCCAACGTAGAATTGGTATCTCCGTAAATTAAGACCCAGTCCGGTTTACGGTCAGTTATCAGTGCCTCTACCCCTTCCAGCATACGGCCGGTCATCGCACCGTGGTTCATCCCTGATATCTGTAGACGGTGGTCGGGGCGGGGAATCTCCATCTGCTCAAAAAAGATATCCGACATACCGGCATCGAAGTGCTGTCCGGTATGGATCAGGATTTCTTCCACTTCCGGCTTTTTCCGCAACTCCCGGGAAACCGCCGCGGCTTTGATAAACTGAGGCCTAGCGCCGACTACAGTGAGAATTCTCATGTAAAGACCCGCTTATAAAATTGCAGGAGTTTTTCGGACTCCTTCTCCCAATGATAGATATCTTGTACAGCCCTACGCCCCCGCACCCCCATCTCGCGCGCCTGGCGAGGATTTTGGAAAATCCATGTCATGGCTTCCGAGATGGCTTGGGGATCCAGTGGATCCACCAGTATCCCGCAACCGACTCCGTCGATGATCTCTCGCCACAGGGGAAAATCAGAAGCGATTACCGGCAGACCCGCCGACATGTATTCGAAGAGCTTATTGGGCTGTGATTCGATATGATTGCGCTCTGGATGAAGCACCACCAATCCGGCTGCCGACCGGCTAAACAAAGCGGCGATTTGAGGTCTCTCCAACCAACCCAAGAGATCGGTGCGCTCCCAGCCCAAGGAACAGCGCATCTGGTTTTCCAGTCCCTTCTGACGAATCGGCCCAGCGAGTCGCAGCCTTGCATTATACCCGGAATCCATCAGACCAATGGCACGGACCATTTCCAGAGCGCCACGACCGGCTGTAATTCCTCCGACATAACATATCCAGGCTGTCGACCGTTCCAGCCCCTTGTCTTCCGCGACGAGTTGAAACTCGGAAACCCTTGGATAGTTCTGGACCACAACCGTCTTCCGGGATGGAAATCGCCTGGCGATTGGGGGTGTAGCGGCAACCACTCCCGTGAAGAAAGCTACGGAGACCCGTTCTATTATCGACATCACTACCGAAACTGGCCAACGAACCAGTGGGTGTAGCCAACTCTTGCTCATTAGTACTTTCGGTACGTTCTCATGGGCATCATAGATTACCTTCTTGCCACGGAATCGAAGCATCACCCCGACCGGTAGAAGTTCCGGATCGTGAAAGTGGTAGAGATCGCCGTGCAAGGAAACCGCCCGCCGATAGAGTCTCCAGACGGTAACAAAAATTCGTTCCAATCGATTCTTCGGAAACGCGATGGCCTTGATCTGTACACCGTCCACGACCTCATCCTTGGGATGAGTGGTCACTAACACAACTTGGTAACCAGCGGCGACCAAAGTCCGGCATTCTTTGCTGAAAATCCGCGTATCAAATGTTGGATGCACGGAGCTAAGGTGTACGATTCGTGGCATGTTCACTGTTATCCGTCCGCCGGAATTAACCCACTATCACGGTAACCATCATTGGGAAAACAGCGACACAGGTTGCATCTGAAAGCTAAAAACAACCGGACACTCGCATAGGTTCCCTCGGGTAATCTTGAGGTCCGAGGCATCCCTACCCGACCAAAAACTGGGTGGTAATCCACCCGCTGAATGAACGGCGCATACCAAAACCATGTCAGGATTGCACATTACGGGCAACCACCTTCAAGTGCTTCAATCGCCGCACCATCCCATTCTTGAACTCGAACAGCCGCGCATTGGACGGATAGTCCCGATAACTCCGAGGAGGTTGTGCGATGATACGGTCAAATTGTGCATCCGATATGCCCATCTTCTTGGCCACGTAAGCCTTATCTTCCATGAGCGCCCTTTCGTCATACGGGGGTTGTTCCATCGCGTGCAGCGCATCTTCACGTGACAACTGCCCGGAAACGATCAGGCTGGAGTAGTGAGCCCGGCGTTTGTCGTATCCAAATTTACGCGGAAGGTAATACGCCTGAAAGAACCGGGTGAATACCGATTCATAGTGCTTTCCACCGTAATCACGCCAGGAAAATTCGGATTGGATTAATGCCTTTGCTCTTTCCTTCTCGTAGGGCAAGTAATTCAGCAACCGGATTGTGCGCACCCCTTTTACAAATGGGTAATAAAGATACCGCTGGAAAAACGAGAGTGTTGGGTAGTTTTTCAGTTTGACGGTTCCAAATTTCTTTTGTATCCCCAGCAGGTGCCGAACGTCCCCCGCATTGTATCCCCAAGACCTTGGCAATATGGATTCCGTGGCAAGATTCCATCCCGAAATGATATTCCGAATGCCGTGTGACACCGACATGCGGTAAAGCACCGCCAAAAACGCATGGTCCTGAGGAATATCACAATTTGCAAGCGAAGCCCTGAAAAAGGCAAGCTGAAGATCGCGCATCTCGCGCCAATCTACAACGTAGGTGAAAAGGTCGATATTCAGTCGCTTTACAATATTTTCAATGTTATTGACCGCCAACTCCGAGTTCCAGCCGGTATCACAGTGAACGGCTAATGGGCGAAGCCCGAATTCCTTAACCTGGTAGGCCAGATAAGAACTATCGATACCGCCGCTTATTCCGATTACACAGTCGTAGTCCCTACCCCTGCCTTCTCGTTTGATTTCATCGATTAACGTGGTCAACGTCCGGTTCCCCTGGGAGGTCCCCACCCGCTTCAGTACCGGTACTGCAACCTGATCAAATCGAAGACAGTGGTTGCAAACCCCGCTTGAATCGAAAAAAATTTCCGGATCACTCGTATCCATAATGCAGCGGCTACATATCTGGTACTTCGCTAACATGGCTCCACTAATCCTCGGGCGATAGTCCTAGCGCCTGCTCCAGAACCCCAATTGGTGGATAGCTAATCAATACCGCCCGGTGCTTACCGTGAAAAACAAAAAAACTACCCGCCGCCACCGCGGATACGCCGGCCTGATTTACCGCCCCGCTGAAATGGTCAATCGAACCTGCTCCCCCGAGGGCGATGACTGGAATACCCACCGCCGATGAAACACTGGAAAGCAAACCGAGATCGTAGCCTGACATCGTACCATCCCTGTCGATTGAGTTGACAATCAACTCACCCACGCCTAGCTGTTCCAGCTTTACCGCGGCGGCCACCGGGTCCATACCGGTTTTTTTGCTGCCCGAATAATAGTAAGTCTGATAGCCACCGAATAATCCCTTCCGTACATCCAGAGATACCAGCACGCTCTGACTGCCAAATCGACGGACCGCCTCTTCGATTAACTTGGGATTGGTGAACGCCGCGGTGTTCAAGCAGATCTTTTCCACCCCCAAGGCAAAAACCTGTCGCATATCGTCGATGGTGCGTATCCCTCCCCCATAGGTAAGTGGCATAAAACATTCGCTGGCGATCTCGCCGATTACGTTGAAATCAGGCCCTCGCCGAGCGGGACTCGCCTCGATATCAAGGAAGATCAACTCGTCGACCTCCTTTTCGTTGAAGATACGCACCGCATTGACCGGATCACCGACATACTTCGGGTTCTTGAAGCGTATCGTCTTGACCAAACCGTGCCCTTGGAAAAGCAGGCAAGGTATGACCCGCGACTTAAGCATTACCAAAAGTTTCCACAAAGTTTCGCATCAACCGAATGCCGTATTTATGGCTCTTCTCGGGATGGAACTGAACACCGGAAATATTGCCCCGTTCATAAGATGACGCAAAACTAAAGCCATAATCGGTCTGCGTCAGTTGATCATCTAAATCATTGCATTCCATGTAGTATGAGTGCACAAAATAAAATCGCGCGGGGTCCGGCATGTCGTGGAATAGACGGCTCTGTTTCGTAGGCATCACTAGGTTCCATCCCATGTGGGGAATCTTAAGCGGCCGCTCTGGAGCAAACCGAAAACGCCTCGTCGTGATATCCAACCATCCCAAGCCTGGGCACCTGCCTTCCTCACTTCCCTTAGTCATCAACTGAGCCCCCAGACAAATGCCGAGCACCGGCTTGCGCTGGACGATAACCGCCTGCTCCAAGATCTCGGTTAAACCAAGATCATGTAACTTCATCATTCCGTTATCGAAAGCGCCAACCCCCGGGAGTATGAGTTTGTCAGCACTCAGAATAAGATCCTTGTCGGAAGTCACCTGGGATTTGGCGCCGATTTTTTTAAGCATGTTTACAATCGATCCAAGATTTCCCATCTCATAGTCGACGACGACAATCATCTTCACGCCTCTCCGAATATCGGTACGACATCACCAGATAGATCAGATACATGACAGAATAACTACCAGCGTAAAACGCAATGCTCAAAGTAGGATCATTCAGCAACCCTCCGGCAACCAACGACACGCCGGTAATTAACAGTAGCCCAATCTGCCATACCAGATCGTGTAGCTGTTTCTCCGCGATATACAGAACGTAACTCAACGGGCTGGCAATAAACCGCAAGAAAAACAAAGTGATCAATAAGCGAGTATAATCTCCCGCAGCACGCCACTCACTGCCGAAGACAAACTCAAACAACAAGGGTGCAAAAATGAAAAGAAGGAGAAACGGCAATAACGCCAGGGCGGTTAGCGCCTTAAAGGTTTTCATGTAGATATCTCGGCAGGAGCCGGTTTGCCGGAAATCCCGACTTGCCTGCTCCCGAAATACTTCTTGCACGGAAACGCCCAGTAACGCAATAGGGGCACCAAGCGCACGCTGAGTCAAGGCAAACAGACCGACTACCGTTGGGCCAAAATACAGACTGAGCATGATGACAGGAAGTTGGCTGGTCAGCGTGTTAGCGAGGCTAGCCGGTAATGACAACAACGGAAACTTGTAATATCCGCGAGCCACGCTCAATAGTCTGTCACGGGCCACCTGCTTAAGAAGATAGAGATCGGCGGAAACCGTTCGAATGAACAGGTATAACGCACCTAACAGATGCCCGGCTACCTGTCCCGCCACCAGCCCCCCTGCCAGGGAGATTCCACCCGCGGATAACTGCAGGCCCGCGATTCCCCCCGCTTGAACGACCTTGCCAATCGCCAGCCCGCGGAAACGAGCCCGGTAGATAGCCCAATAGCTAAATACCCGAAAACTCGCGATGCCCAGTGCTCCCAGAGGTATCCAAAAGATAAGTGAACTGTTCTCTTCGGCACCCAGATAACCGTTTAGGGAGGATTGCCAAATCCCTGTGCCAACAACCAGAAGTAAACAAAAGAACACACTCGACAGGATCGATAGCAGAAATACCGCAGCGGCGTCCTGCTCATCCTTAGGCAGCGTGATAGCCATTTCATAACGGCCGGTCGCAAGCACTCCGCTGATGGTGATTACACTGTAATACAGCGCGAAGATGCCAAAGTCGTCAGGCGAATAAAGCCGAGTCAGCGCCGGGGCGGCCAAAAGTGGCATCAGCTGGGCAAAGACGCTTCCAGTAAACACTGTCATCACGCGCCGGACAAACTGGCTTTGTTTCAACCTACTAATCAGGCTGAGAATCCCCACGCGGTCAACCACTCAACATCCTGCCCGCCCCCGGTAACTTCGACGCCGGACAGACCCAGCAGGCTCGGCGAGCCAGTTTACCAAGAGACCCGGCACCCCTTGAGACGGAGTACGGTTATTCTCGAAGCCGAATAGTCCATCAACAGCACAACGTAGCGACTCAACCAAGCGACGCAACAACCGCCCCCATCTCGACATTCGTCAGATACGGATGCATAGGTAAAGAAACCACACGCCGCGCGAGCCGAGAAGAAACCGCCAAATCAAACCGATCGGTGCGCAACGCGGGCTGCTCGTTCAGGGGAACCGGGTAGTGCACGGCGTAGGGGATGCCACTCCGGCTCATTCGGTCGATGGTAGCTTCCCGATCATTTACCTGTATGGTGTACTGCGCGTAGACGCTGGTGTTACCCTCCGCGATGTAGGGTACGGTGATATCCGGCCACTTCGATGAAATCATCTCCGAATAACGCTCACCGACCTGTTTTCTCAATGCCACCTCTTCCGGAAAGATATCAAGCTTTGCCAATAAAATGGCGGCCTGGAGCGTATCCAGCCTCCCATTCAGCCCAATCCTGGGATGATGGTAGCGGCGGTCCTGGCCATGATTCCTTATCTCACCCATACATTTCGCCAGTGCATCGTCATTGGTAAAGCAGGCCCCTCCGTCTCCGTATCCCCCAAGGGGCTTGGATGGAAAGAAACTGGTGCAACCAATGGTGGAAAGGCCGCACGAACGCCGTCCCTTATAGGTTGCTCCAAGACTTTGGGCGGCATCCTCGATTACCGGTATACCATACCGCTCCCCAATCTCATTGATGGCATCAAAGTTAGCGCATTGTCCGTAAAGGCTAACCGGTAAAATTGCCCGGGTCTTTGGCGTGATTGCCGCCGCGATTCCATTGGGGTCGATGTTGTAGGTACGCGGTTCGATATCCACAAAAATCGGCGTCGCTCCAAGCAATGCGATCATCTCTCCCGTGGCAAAAAACGTGAAGGGTGACGTAATCACTTCGTCGCCGGGTCCAACACCCAGCGCCATCATGGCAATGAGCAACGCATCGGTTCCAGACGAAACACCGATACAGTGCCTGACTCCAACATACTCCGCCAGACGGGATTCCAACTCACCGATTTCCGGCCCCATGATGTACTGACCATGATTCAGCACCGCGTTGATACGCTCACCGATCTGTGGCTGTATACGGGAGTACTGCGCCTTGAGATCAACAAAATTCATAGCTGGAAACCCTTACTTAACAGATAACATCCTGGCCAGACGAATCACCCTCCGGCACCCATTTGCAGCGGCAACATCGAACTATTGCTCGATGCGGCAGACTCCATCCCTGAGCCGGTAGACATCTCCCGTATGTGGGCATACCGCATCACCATCTCCACCAAGCGGTAGATCGAGCCTCTCGCCAAACCGGCTCATCCATCCGATCTGCCGCGCGGGCACACCAGCCATCAACGCAAAGGGTGGTACATCTCGATTAACTACCGCACCGGCAGCCACAAAGGCATATTCACCAATCGCAGTCCCACAGACGATGGTGCAATTGGCCCCCAAGGTGGCGCCGCGTTCAACCCGGGTATCACGATACTCTTCCTTGCGTGAAACCGCGGAACGCGGATTATAAACGTTGGTGAAGACCATGCTCGGTCCACAAAATACATCATCGGAGAGAAAGACATTGTCATAAACCGAGACATTGTTCTGAATCTTTACGTTGTCACCGATCTTGACCCGGTTACCGATAAAGACGTTTTGCCCAAGACTGCAGCCCGAACCAATAACCGCCCCGGCACACACATGGACCCAATGCCAGATACGGGTATTCTCCCCAATGGTCGCACCTGAGTCGACAATCGCCGTCTCGTGTTTCTGGAATCCCATCGCCCCTCCTAATACTCCAGGGGCAACGGAACCCGCGTACCGTTACGGGCAGAAAGATAGGCGGCAATCAATGTTTCCAAGGACCGCAAACCCTCTCTTCCATCGGTCTCGGGTTCACACACTCCCCTGAGGGTCTGAATCACATTGTCGTAGTAGAGCGGATGGCCAAAACCATAGACGGAGGTCGTCTGATAATTGACATCAGTTACCCGCTCGTCATCGGCATGAGGTTCCTGAAACTCCCAGTGCTGGATTTCATTTACCGCAACACCGCCCACCCGTACGGTACCCTTTTCACCGATAATGGTAATTGAGCCTTCGAGATTCTTAGGGTAGGTCAACATGGTCACATTCATCGAGCCCATGGCACCGGATCGCCAACGAACTCCCATGGTTGCCGTGTCTTCAACCTCGATGTCCCGATCCAGCGTTCCGGTATAGGCCTGGATGCTCTCGATTGGACCGATCAGCCAATCCAGTAGATCGACATAGTGACTGGCCTGGTTCATTAACGCGCCACCATCAAACTCCCAGGTTCCGCGCCATTTATCCATGTCGTAATAGGACTGCGGTCGAGTCCAGAAAACATTGATCACTACCATGTAGATACGCCCAAAACGCTTTCCCTCGACCGCGCGCTTGAGCAGCTGCAACGTGGCGTTGCGGCGATTTTGCTTAACAACAAACAGTCGTACTCCGGCCTCATCACAGGCATCGACCATGCGAATACCATCCTGCCAGCGGGTAGCCATAGGTTTTTCAGTCATGACATGCCGCCCCGCCTGGGCAATCCTGCAGGTTTGATCCGGATGCAATCCGCTTGGCGTAGTCAACACCACAAGGTCGGGTGACGCCTGCAGTAGGTCATCGAGCTCCGCGTATCCCACCGTCCCTGTCCGTTTCACCGCGGCTTGCAATCTCGATTCATCATTATCGCAAACACCCACCAGCTCCAGCTGATCCGCATGCGCGTCAATTGCTTCAAAATGCTTACCGGATATCCGGCCGCATCCCACTAATCCAATCTTGATTTTCCGACCGGTGATCGGAGGCTGTTTCTTAAACATACGTGGCTATTTGCTCTGTCGATAAATACATGGTGGTTAATTTCCGAAGCTCGGAATAATACAAGCGGCGCGAAAGCGGTGTCCCTGTTTCGTCGTCAGCATCACGAAATACTGTTTTTCTCCCGAAACTGTTCCGTTGTGGATTCACTTTCTTCGGTGCTCCGTTGGCCAGCCTGATTCTGCCCGTCGAGTTCCTGGCTCCGGGAACTCACATGATACTCGGGGACAAGCAGCCGTAATCTGTCTTTTAGCACAGCCGAGTCCATCCGAGTACAGGCTTCCGCGATTTCGTCAAGCACCTTGTTGAGCCATACCCAGTCCACGCGCCGAAACTGGGCCAGAAAAACCTTTTTGTGTTGGGTCGCCTGCAGCGCTTCATGTTCATGGAACAATTCTTCATAGAGCTTCTCCCCCGGCCGCAACCCTATGTATTCAATCTGGATATCTTCACCCGGTATCTTACCGGAGAGCCGAATCATCTGCTCCGCCAGATAACCAATTTTCACCGCCGCCCCCATATCCAGTACAAAGATCTCGCCGCCGTGCCCTATGACCAGTGTCTGCATGATCAGCAAGCACGCCTCCGGTATGGTCATGAAATAGCGTTCCATGGATGGATCAGTAACGGTGACCGGGCCACCCGCGGCAATCTGCTCTCTAAACAGTGGAATGACACTCCCCGCGGAACCCAGCACGTTACCGAATCGGACGGTAATAAAGTGAGTATCGGAATGCTCGTTCAGATTCTGGCAGATCAGCTCCGATACGCGCTTACTGGCCCCCATGATATTTCCCGGATTAACTGCCTTATCCGTCGACACCAATACAAACACAGAACTGCCCGTTCGATGAGCCGCTTCCGCGACGCACCGCGTACCAACCACGTTGTTAAGCATTGCCTGCCTGACTTGCGTTTCAAGCATGGGAACATGCTTGTACGCGGCGGCGTGGAAAACCACATCGGGACGCTGCTGCCGAAATGTCTCCTCGATGTAGGCACGATCGGTGACATCGCCAAGGCAATAGAAAAGTGGCAACGCAGGATATAACCGCTTCAATTCCTTCTGAATGGAATAAAGATTGAATTCACTGTGATCCAAAATGACCAGCCGCGCGGGCTCCGTCTTGGCGAGCTGACGGCACAGCTCAGATCCGATCGAGCCACCGCCACCGGTAACCAGAATGGATTTTCCGGCGGTGGCCCGGCATATCGCTTCCCAGTCGAGGGAAACGGGCTCCCGGCCAAGCAGATCTTCGATCGATACGTCCCGCAGTTCGTTAATTCGAACATTACCAGACATCAGATCCTGCAGGTGAGGTACGGAACGGAAGGGCACGCCGGCCATTTCGCAAAGTTCCACGACGCGACGCACTTGTTGCGACTTAGCGGAGGGGATGGCGATCATGATGACATCGATCTCCAGGCGCTTAGTCACCGCAGGTATATCGTCACAAGACCCGACAACCGGGACGCCATGAATCTCACGGCCCCAGCGGCGGGAGTTGTCATCCACGAAGGCGACCGGATAATAATCTTCCCGCTGGTTTCTCAGCAGATCCCGGGTAAGCATCTCACCAGCCATCCCAGCACCCACGATAAGCACACGCTCACCACCGGATAGATAGATGTGCCGATCCTTAGTCCATCGATAGAGTAATCTTGACCCACTTAGCAACAATACGAGCAGAACCGTATAAATGACGGGGACGGAACGTGGGAGTCCCTGGGCGCGAATAAGCAGGAACAATACGGCAACGCTCACCAGGCTACCAACCCCTACCGCCTTGATAATACGGATAATATCGGGGAGTGAGGCAAACCGCCACATCCCACGGTATAAACCGAAAAGGGAAAACGCCACTGCCTGAACAGGCAGAATAACGAGCAGCGAGTTAACTATCGCCTTGTCGACGTCGGGCGGAAATTCCCCAAGATTGTAGCGCAGCCAGAACGCGAGGTACCAGGCAATCGGTACCGTCAATAGGTCGTGAATCATCGCCACGCCCTGGGACCGAAAACGGGCGGGCAATAGATTGAAACCTGGTTTCATTCGGCATGATCCTGTTGTAATACCGCGATAATGCTGAAAATTAGCCGCTCTCAAGCCGGCCCCGGCTAGGCGACCCAGAGCCCGGCTGGCAGCCACGCTGTCACCGGTCTTGCTTTTTGAACCCAAAGGCGAAAGTGACAGCCACGGGAGCTAGATTATAACTGCATTGGCTACACGAAGGCATGTAATTCCCCGCCGTGACGAAAGCGTATCAACCTAACTGAGATCCGCTTCAATGCTCGCTTTACCAAAAACTTGCTGATACTTCTTCCGTGCTTGCTCTTTGAGTGCATTGGGCATGGCGAAACAGAGTTCCGAATGGGACAGGTCATTGTCGATCCTCAAGCCCGTCGCTTCGGACAAATCGATCGCCGCCGCGCAGAGCACCTCCGCTTGAGCCTTCAGTAATCGTTGATAAAACTGAGCGAAAGACTCTCCAGGCTCGGGTTGTAGCTGCGCTCTGCGCACGATCTTGCCCGCGTCTACACGTTCCTCCACCAAATGCGCGGTGACACCAAAGTGCTTCTCTTTCAGTATCGCCCACTCATACACATCCACCCCCCGAAGGCCGGGAAGCCAGGCTGGATGGCCATTGACGCACCCTCCCCGAGAGGCCAGGATAATTGACAGATCAACAATCCCGCACCCCGCGAGCACGGTCACACAACTGGGGATCGACAACAGCTCCACCGCCAACGACCCCTGATTTATCTTATCGTAGCGCCTAATCTCGAAATCATACTGCGTTGCCAACTCCGCGAGGGACAAAGACAGCGGTTCGGCCGAGTGCTCTGCCCCAGTCCCCCGCTGGCGGAGGCGGAGATACACCTCGGTAACTCCCAGGCGCCCCCAGATCCGCCGCAGCGAGGCTAGTTTAAACAGAATGTTTTGTACCCTGGAGCCGAGAAAAACGCACGCAGGTGGATGGCCGGCACGACACAGTCCATCCACGACGCGTCTGGCGTAATGGCTCTCCTGGTTGGCAATGACGGCGATCCTATTGGGGATAGCATTCATGCCATGATGCCCACGCACAGATCCTTGGCATAGCGACTCCAATGAGTACGAGCCTGCTCCAGGGTGAGGAAGCGGCACTGGCTATCTTCCATAAGCGTCTTTAACATTTTTAACAGCGGAACGAGGTATCCCTGCCATGCACCGACATTACTCAGTGCACGGACATGCCAATCGAGCACCAAGATTCCGCGTCTTTGAATCACCGATTTCAGCAGCCTATCCATTGCTTGGTCGATAAAATGGTGGTCAGTTCCCGCCGCCCGAGGAACGGTGTAGCTATCCATCACGGCGGTGGGGAACACCGTAAAACGGTCGCCGTTGTCGAGCGCTTGCCAATGCCCGGAGGGCGTGGTGGGGAAAAGGGTTCCCTGGCGCAGGCCGAGGGCCATGGGTGACATGCTGGCATCGTAGCTGAAACCCGCTTGCTGCATACCCCGCCAGCTCGCGAGGGGGTCTTTCCAATTGATCGCCCAGTAGTGCCCCCGGCAGCCAGACACCTCACCTGCCGAGCATTTTTCGAGCTTTTCTTTGGCCGACTGATAAGCAGCCAACGAATGACCGTTGATAGGGTTATGTAAGCCAATTTCGCAACCGCTGCCTCTAAGTTCCAAAAGTACTCGGGTAAACGGCGGCGAGCCAGTCTCATAGCGCGGATCCCGGGGATGGCGCCGGATACCCGGGACGCGTCCCGGGTGAAAAAAGTAGGTGGAGGCAATCCCCAACCCGTGTTCCAAGCTCTGCCAGTGAGCAAAGTTCCAATAGGGGTCGGGCCGCCTCATGAGCCAGGACAGCAGCCCAAGCTCCGCCGACTCCCGTTCGAAGCGATCTCCCCGCAACGCATAGATCGCGCTTCTGGCCAGCGCGAACAATGTATGCAGACGCGGACCGTCAACATCATGGGTCAAACAGACCGCATATTCCCCGCGCTTCCCCCACGGGCAGGGAGGAGGAATATCCATGCCCCATTGGGATAAACGCGCTCTTAAGTACTCAACATTGTTATCTAGCAGCGGTTCAATGAAAAATCCCGCTTGCGCGAGCGGGTGCCTGGTCGGAGGAATCCGTGACAAATCATCCCGCTCGTGGTCCCCAATTTGGCTCTCGTGGAAGAAGCGAAGTAAATGTAGAACACCGCTGATTACATCGGGTTCGCTGGTTTCGCGGGGTATCCAAAGCGATCGCCCACTAACCTCCCGGTGGCCACACGGCATCTCCTCCACGGGGTCACTCAAGGCCACCGGAAGCGATAGATAACGGTTGGATTCGACACCCCCAACTGCCGCGGGACCCCGGTAACCGACAACCACCTGGTCGGCGGCAATTTCGGCACCAACGGAATCTATTAAAAAAGGGGTGCCCAGCCGCAGACCGATCTCGTAACAACTCCAGATCAGATCCTGACAAATGTGCTTAGACCAGCCATCTATGAGAAAGTGAATCATTCGTCGACGCCTTCTGGAGGCCCGGGCAGATATACGCCGAAGACCATGGGTACTATCGATCAGACGACGCTTAGCCGAGCGCCTCCACATACCAATCCATCGCCTCGTCCAACCCTTCCCGAATACGGTGCGTGGGTTGGTAACCAAGTAACCGCTCGGCCTTGCCGATATCCGCCTGTGAGTGACGAACATCCCCCGCCCGAAAATCACGGTGGATAGGCTGTACCGGTTGCAGCCCGGGACGTCTGGCAAGCAGACGCTCCTGAATCATCCGAAACAGTTGATTCAGGCTGGTCCGATCGTTCAAGGCAACGTTATAGACCTGATTGACCGCCTCGGGTTTATCGGTCATTGCCGCTAGCAAGTTCACTTGCACTGTATTGTCGATGTAACAAAAATCCCGGCTGGTCTCTCCGTCGCCATTGATGAAAACATCACTGCCGGCAAGCAGACTGGATACCCACTTCGGGATAACGGCGGCATAGGCACCGGCAGGGTCCTGGCGTTTACCAAAAATATTGAAATAACGGAGGCCGATACATTCCATGCCGTAGGTAGAAGCAAATACACGGGCATAGAGCTCGTTGACCAGTTTTGTCACTGCATAGGGGCTCAGCGGATTACCGATCCGTTCCTCTACCTTGGGCAGGTCCGGATGGTCACCGTAGGTGGAGCTGGAGGCGGCGTACACGAAACGCCGAACACCGCGGTCTTTGGATGCAACCAGCATATTCAGAAAGCCGTCGATGTTCGCCCGATTGGTACGCGCCGGGTCCTCGATGGAACGGGGTACCGATCCCAGCGCCGCCTGATGCAAGACAAAATCCACCCCTTCGCAGGCACGATAGCAGACATCGGTATCGCAGATATCGCCCTCTATGAAATGGAAATTCTCGCTGCCACCTCCACAGCCGGCATCTGCAAGCGCCTGATCGATATTGTACTGATGGCCAGTGGCGAAATTGTCCAGCCCCACCACTCGCTGATTCAACTTCAACAGCGCCTCCAACAGATTGGAACCGATAAATCCCGCGACACCGGTTACCAACCAAGTATGGCGGTTAGATTCGAGCCTGGCTTGAAGTGCTTGATATGCTGTCATTGGTGAGTCCTGCTTGCAGTTCAATTTAATAATAACCCCATGCTACCCGCAGAGGTTCGGTAATTTTCAGTCCCAGTAATGGCGTAACCTCGCCCTCAGGGGATCGTCACCCGGCTACCGGGAAACCGGGCTTGCATCGCTGCCTGTAACTCCCGCTTGGCTCGCTCATCGCCATGGATCAGCCGTATCTCCCGCGGTACCCGCCGCATCCTGCCCACGAAATTAAGCAAATTGTCCCGGTCGGCATGTGCTGAATAACCTGGCAGCGAATGTACCCCTGCTGCAATATCGAAGCGCTTACCGTCCAGCACCACGTACCCTCCCTGGGGTCCATATTGTTGAATCGCCCGCCCCGGTGTCCCTGCCGCCTGGAAGCCAACAAACAGGATGTCAGTTCGAGGCTCGCCAAGCAAAGCCTTCAGGTAGTTTACAATCCTGCCCCCGGCACACATCCCACTAGCCGCCAGTACAATGCAAGGCTTGGTGCTGCGTTTCAGGTAATCGACCATTCGTAGATGATCCTGATGATTGTCGAGGGTGGTGAGTTGCTCAAAGGAGAGCGGGTGGCGGCCGCCTTTCTTTCGATTCCGCGCCTCACGATCCCAATAGGGCCAAAGTTGGCGGTAACTATCGGTAAAGCGACTGGCCAGGGGCGAATCAACGATAATCTCGACATCCTTCCACGGCGTACTGCTCCCCTGCGGGGTAGTAATCTCACGCTCACCAAATCGATGAATGATTTCCTCCAACTCGTACAGCAACTCCTGGGTCCTGCCAATACTGAATGCCGGAATCAGTACCACTCCCCGATCATGCAAGCACCGCTCGACAATCTTCCGAAGCCGCAACCGCCGCTCGCGGCGTCCTTCGTGAAGCCGATCGCCATAGGTGCTCTCTAGTACCAGTATGTCGGTGCCATAAGGAGCCTGAGGTGCGGCCAGCAACGGTGAATAGGGAGCTCCCAAATCACCCGAAAAGAGCACCCGAGTCGGCGTGGCCTTCCCGACGACACACTCGATGTAGGCCGAACCGAGAATGTGCCCGGCCGGCCGAAATTGAAACCGGAGCGATCCGGATCGCATGTTCGGCTCGACCCAGCTTCCGTAGGAAACCGGTCGTAACCGAGACTTCAACAGACCGAGAAACCGTTCGATCAATTGCCGGTCACGGGTAAACCCAACTTTGACAGCGTCTTCCAATACCTGTGGAAGCAACACCGCGGTCGGCTCTGAGCAATAGATGGGTCCCTTGAACCCCGCTGCTAACAGGTAAGGGATGCGGCCAACGTGGTCGATATGACAGTGCGTAACCAGTAGCGCCTCGATGGTCTCGACCGGAAAATCGATGGCCAACCGGTCGCTATCGGCACCCTCAGCGGAGCGTTCCATCCCCTGAAACAGACCGCAGTCGATAAGCACCGCGCTAGCGTCGGATACCTGCAGCTCGTGGCATGACCCGGTAACTCCCTGAACGGCACCGTGGTGCTTAATTTTGGGGAAAGTCACACCGGTCTCCCGTGTCTCCCGCTGCACTGGTTGCTCTCGGCCATGCCGGCTAGCGGCCGATTACCTTGGTCTGCCGATCGAATAATGAACCAGGCCACTGCGTTTCAGCAGCAGGGGATCGTATAGATTTCTGCCGTCGAATATCACCGGCTCCTTGAGCGCCTGGCGAATGCGTTCAAAATCAGGACTGCGAAATACCTTCCACTCCGTCGCCACCGCCAGCGCGTCAGCTCCCTGCAGCGCAGCCTCGGGGCTGTCACAGAGCAGCAGATCGTCGCGTTCTCCATAGATCCTTGCAGTCTCCTCCATGGCCGCCGGATCATGCGCCTGCACCCGGGCACCAGCCTTCCACAGCGCTTCCATCAAAACACGGCTCGGCGCTTCCCGCATATCGTCGGTATTGGGCTTGAAGGACAATCCCCAAAGGGCGATAGTCCGACCCGCGAGGTCGCCGTTGAAATGGCCGTTTATCTTGTCGAATAAAATCTCTTTCTGACGATAATTGACCGTCTCGACTGCCTCGAGAATCCGCGTCGGATATCCGTGTTCCCTGGCCGACCGCTCTAACGCTTGCACATCCTTGGGGAAGCAAGATCCTCCATAACCGATACCGGGATAAATAAAGTGATAGCCGATGCGGGGGTCCGAGCCGATACCGATCCGTACATGCTCAATATCCGCGCCCACCTTTTCGGCGATATTGGCCAATTCGTTCATAAAACTGATCTTGGTGGCCAGCATGGCATTCGCCGCATATTTGGTCAGTTCGGCGGAGCGAATATCCATGGCGATCAAACGGTCGTGGTTTCGGTTGAACGGCCCATAGAGGGCCCGAAGCAGCTCTGTGGTCCGGGGATTGTCGGTACCCACGACAATACGGTCGGGCTTCATGAAGTCGTCGATGGCATCGCCTTCCTTTAAAAACTCGGGATTGGATACCACGTCAAATTCCAGGCCAGACATGCCACGCCCCGCTAAGACCTCCTTGACCCGGTTACGCACCCGATCCGCGGTTCCCACCGGAACCGTCGACTTGTCGATGATTACCTTGTACTCGTTCATGTGCTCGCCGATACTCGCGGCAACCGATAGCACGTACTGTAGATCCGCAGACCCATCCTCGTCGGGCGGGGTACCCACGGCAATGAACTGAAACAGGCCATGTGCAACCCCAGCAGCCAGGTCGGTCGTGAAGGCCAGGCGGTTCGCTTCCTTGTTGCGCTTTATCAGCTGGTCCAGTCCGGGTTCGAAAATAGGGACCTCACCGCCGTTCAACCTGCGGATCTTGTCCTCATCGATATCCACGCAAACCACGTCGTTGCCCACATCCGCAAGACAAGCTCCGGACACCAACCCAACGTACCCCGATCCAAAAATGGTTACCTTCATCACCCCTACTCTCACTGACCGCTAAACGGGAGCCATATTCCCGCGCCAAATCTGAAATATTAGCACAAACCACTCACCCTCAGCAGACCGGTCTGCCGATCCCCAAAACCGGGCAACAGGACTTCAGGACATACTAGCGGCTGATCTCGATCCCCAGTTGATGCTGGCAGAGCTCGTTATACTCCCCGCCCAGTTCCAGCAGGTCATTATGCCGGCCCTGCTCAATGATTCGGCCTTCTTTCAGGACCAAGATACGATCAGCATGCTTGATGGTGGAAAGGCGGTGGGCTATCACCAGGGTGGTGCGATTTTCCGTGAGGCGTTCAAGTGCCGCTTGCACCTTCCGCTCCGACTCGGTATCCAGAGCCGAAGTCGCTTCGTCCAAGAGCAGCACCGGGGCGTCCTTGATCAATGCCCGGGCAATCGCCAGGCGCTGGCGTTGGCCCCCGGACAAACGCACGCCGTCCTCGCCAACCAGGGTTTCGAAGCCATCGGGAAGTCGCTGGATAAACTCCAGGGCATGGGCGTCGATAGCGGCGCTCTCGACCTCCTCGCGCGTCACCTCACGCCCGGCGCCATAGGCGATATTGGCGGCCACCGTATCGTCGAACAAGACCGACTCTTGGCCAACGTAGGAGATATTGGCTCGCAACGAAGCCAGTGTGAACTGCTGAATATCCTCTCCGTCCAATAGAATGGCGCCACGGGTAGGTGTGTAGAAGCGCGGGATCAACGCGGCGACGGTGGTCTTGCCCCCCCCGGATCGCCCCACAAGTGCCACCGTCTCTCCGGGTGCGACATCGAAGCTGATATCAGACAATGCATTGCGCTTGGTTTGCGTATATCTGAAATCCACATTACGCAAGGCCAGCTGCCCCCTGGCACGCCCCATGACCTGGGTCCCCCGATCCGCTTCGGGAGGTTGATCCAGCAGTTCGAAGACACTCTCCGCCGCAGCCAACCCTTTTTGTAAGGCCTGATTAATACTGGTTAGCCGCTTAATTGGGTGAAAAATCAGCCCTATCGCGGCAATCAAGGAAACAAAACCACCAACCGTCAACTCCCCGGCCATGGTCTTGTTGGTACCCACGTAGATCAGCACCGCCAGCATTAGCGACGCCGCCAATTCCACGACCGGCACGTCGGCCATTCCGGCAATCGCGTTCTTGAGATTGTATTGCCTCACCCGATTGGCAATCCGATCGAAACGTCCCTTTTCGTAAGCCTGGCCGGCGAAGACCTTGATCACTTTCTGACCCCGCACACCCTCTTCCAACACGTGGGTCATGTCCCCCATGGTCTCTTGGAGTCCCCGACTAATTCGCCTTAACCGCTTGGCCAACAGCGCCACCACGGCCGCGATGGCGGGTAACAGCACGAACATGATCATGGTCAGCAGCCAATTGAGATACAACATATACGCCAGGAGCCCAAGAACGATCACGCTGTCCTTGACCAACACCGTTAACACCTTGGTTGTCGCCTGGGTGACCTGATTCACGTTGAAGGTTACCTTGGCAATCAAGTTACCGGTGGATTGGCTATCGAAATAGCTGGTGGGCAAGGTTAGGATACGTTCGAACATCTGCCGCCGCAGGTCGAAAACCACCCGCCCCGCCACCCACTCAAAGGCGATGTTACTGAGAAAGTTCATTGTGCCCCGGATGAGAAACAGGGCGACTAAGACCACCGGGGTCCAACGGATTACCTCCGGATCCCGCTCCACAAACGTGCCGTCCAACATCGGTTTCATCAACGCGGGAATGGCCGGCTCGGTAGCCGCCAACAGCACCATAGCCCCTACCGCGAGTAAAAACTGCCGCCAGTAGGGCCGTATATACGCCAGCAGCCGAAGGTAGAGATCGCGACCGGTCATGGGGTGCCACTGCCCCGCTTAATACTGGCGACGATGTGGCTGGTCGACCGGCCGTCTCGGTAGGCTAATACCCTGACCTCGCCACCATGGGCCCGCACGCAATCGTAGCCGGCGATCTGTTCGGGCCTGTAATCACCCCCCTTGACCAGCAGGTCGGGTTGCAGCTCGCAAACCAGGCCTTCCGGGGTATCCTCCGAGAAGGCTACCACCCAGTCCACCGAGGCCAAACCGGCCAGTACCGCCATGCGTTGCCCCAGAGGGTTGATCGGCCGCCCTTCGCCTTTCAGCCGCCGCACCGAATCATCGTCATTTACCGCCACCACCAAGCGGTCACCTAGCCGGCGGGCTTCCTGAAGATAAGCGACATGCCCTTCGTGCAGGATATCGAAGCAACCATTGGTCATTACGATGCGCTCCCCCCCCGACCGGGCATCCTCCACCGCCGAGCGTAACTGTGCTCGGTCGACAATGGGGCGCCACTCGTCCTGCTTTGACAGCGCCCTTCTCAGCTCCGCAGGGGTGACGGTGCCGGCCCCCAGCTTGGCTACCACCAGGCCGGCGGCAAGATTGGAGAGTCCCGCAGCATCAACTGGCGCCATCCCCGCGGCGATTGCCGCCGCCAGCACCGCGATCACGGTATCGCCAGCCCCGGTCACGTCATACACATCCTGGGCTTTGGTCGGTAGATGCAGAGCGGCCGCGCCCTTCTGCAACAGCAGCATTCCCCGTTCACCCAGCGTGATAAGCAACGCTTCCAAGCCCAGCTCCTGGCACATGTCGTTGCCTTTTCGGGCGAGTTCGCTATCGGAGCCACAAGGGCCGGCCACCTGTTCGAACTCCGCCAGATTGGGGGTGAGCAGGGTTGCGCCCCGGTAACGCGAAAACTCACGTCCCTTGGGATCCACCAGTACGGGTATTCCGGCCCGGCGGGCGGCTTCGATCAATTGTGAGGGATTTTGCAACGTGCCCTTGGCATAGTCCGAAAGCACCAGGGCCTGGCATTCCGGCAGGGCCGCCAGACAGGCTTCCTCCATGGCCCGCAGTTCGAGGGAGTACAGATCCTGCTCGAAATCCAGGCGAATCAATTGTTGATGGCGGCTAATCACCCGCAATTTCGTAATGGTCTGCACCCGAGGGTCCCGGTGAAATCTGCAATCGACCCGCTTTTCCAGCAACCGTTCCTCGAGCAGCCGACCGTCTTCGTCGCAACCGGTCACGCCGACCAACTCGACCCGAGCGCCCAATGCCGCCAGATTGAGCGCGACATTGGCCGCACCACCCGGCCGATCTTCGGTTTGCTCGACACGCACCACCGGCACCGGCGCCTCTGGAGATATCCTGGCGGTGCTTCCCTGCCAGTAACGATCCAGCATTAGATCACCGGCAACCAGCAGCCGTACCGAGCTAAAATCTGGCAGTTGCATTCCCATAAGGTGCATTTTCGCTTAGCCAAAGCTGGCTATATTAGAAGGTTGGCAAGCCATTGAACAAGACCTGCCTCTACTCCGCGCTTTACGCCCGGCGAATAGAGTACATTGCCCGCCCTTCGATCTGCTACACTCTAGCCGATTCACCCACCCGGACAGATTGGTCGCCAGCAACCGAGTTTCATCAGCCCGGGCCAAGTGGGAAAACCCGAGCCTAACGCCCTTTCCAGCTTCCCATGCTCCAGACCATCGACCATTTTCTGAAGAGAGCCGACCTACGGCTACTCATTTTTGCGGTACTTTGCCTCAACTACCTTTCCTGGGTGCCCGGGGAAAACGAAGAAGAGTACTTTGCCTTCGCCAAACATTTCATGAATCCGGACTGGATTCCCCATGCCTTGAGCGTTACCGACCTGCCGGGGACCCGCATTATCTTCGAAGTGGTGGTCGGCTTTGGCCTGCGCTACCTCTCATTTGAGCAGATGGCGGTAGTAGGCCGCTGTATCGGTGCCGCCCTGCTATGCCTCCCCCTGGCACTGATTTTTCGACGCTTGCGACTTTCTCACCTCCAGGCACTACTGTTCGTACAGATCTGCAGTTTGTTCCCTCATCAGAGTTTCTTCGGCAAGGAGTGGATATTCGGATCCTTCGAGACCAAGACCATCGCCTATGCGTTGGTGCTGTACAGTTTTTACCTTATGCTCGAATGCCGCTATCGGCAAAGCGCCATCGTGGCCGGCCTGGCCGTCTGGTTTCATGTCCTAGTTGGCGGCTGGTACAGCGTGGTGTTATTTATTTATCTTCTGTTGCTGCGCACTCCCTGGCGGCAACTGTTGGGCCATGGGCTTTGGGTCGCCGCGATCTGCCTGCCCTTTCTCGCCTACTTGGGACAAAGTTACTTGCGAGACAACCCGGGTGTTATCGGCGGCATCCCTATCAGTTGGGTCTATGTATATTTTCGCAATGCTCATCATCTGGCGCCTTTCGGTCCAGAAGGAGAGATCTCCGACTCCTTTCTGCGGGGGGTTATCATTACCGGGTTAATCTTCCTGATCTGCTGGTATCTGGCCGCAACCCGCAAGCATGACGATCAGGGCAGACTTGCCCTATTTTTCATCGCCGCCTTCATCCAACAGGCGTTATTCCTGATCCTTGCCTATTTCGATACCCAAGGGGAGATTCTCAAGTACTACCCCTTCCGTTCCAGCGCGCTGTCATTCTTTACCAGTCTGTTGATAGCATTCGTCGCCGCCAACCACCTCGGCGAAAAGGTGCTTCCACCCTCCCAACGCCATATTCGGCGGGTAACCGCCGCACTGGGGCTGATCGCGGTCCTGGGCCTGGGGTTCAATCTGTACAAGAATGCCCGTGATTCGTACACCCTGTTGTACCCTCCGCCCCAGGAAGCGGACCGCCAGGCGCTCTATCGATGGATCGGCGAACATACACCCCGGGACGCCAAATTTCTCAATATGAACGACCGAAAACGGGACGATCTGGATTTTATGCGGCGCACCGAAAGAGACCGTTTCTCGGTATTTAAGTTTGTGCCAACCAGTAACCGACGAATCTACGACTGGTACCTTCGGGCGAAAGAAAAACAGCGGGTACTGGACGACCCCGGTTACCTAGCAGAGCTGCGCAAGCACTACCGGATAGACTACCTGGTGAGCCAGCAGCCAATTACCGGCGCCGGCGTCACCCAAGTGTATGCCAACAACCATTACCGCCTCTACCGTTTCTGAACCCGGACTTGACCCACAGACAGAAGCTCCGCGGCTTGCTCCAATACTTCGTCTACTCCGATTTCCGACATGCAGGTGAAAGCGCCATTGCATACCGGCTTGCGCCGGCAAGGCGAGCAAGGCAATGCCCGGTAGATTACCCGCGCATCATGCCGGGTAGTATCCAGGTAAGGGCAGGTTGAACCAAACAACGCCAGTGTAGGCCGTCCAAAAGCGATGCCCATATGCGTCAACCCGGTATCCACCCCGATCAGCAGCGTGGCACGCCGAATCAGCGCTGCGGCTTCGGTCAAGCTGGTTTTTCCGGTTAGATTAACAATACCACCCGCGGTGGCAACCACCATGGATTGGGCGGCGCCTTGGTCGCCCGGCCCTCCCAGGATCAGGGGCGTTAAACCCAGCTCGGAGTCGATGCGGCGCATCAGTTCTACCCAGCGCGTGTCCAGCCAATGCTTCTGAGGACGGGTAGTAAAAGGGCAGACCACCGCAAACCGATCCTCCAGCTGATGACTGCCGATCAAGCCGGCTGCATGGGCCTCATCTCCGGGGGATAGCGAAATATTCATCCGAAAATCCCCCGCCGCCAATCCCAGCTGATGGGCAAGATACAGATACTCTGAGCCGATCCGCTCTGGATTCCCGCCACGCTCGATCACCCGGGTCATCAGCAACCGGCTTCCCTCCCGGGAGCCCAAGCCAATCCGTTGCGGCGCACCCGAGAACCAGGCCATGGCACCGCTTTTCAACAGCCCCTGTAAATCGATTACCAGGTCGAAGCGCCGATTGCGTAGCATCTGGCGGAACCGCCTCACCTCCTTCCAAAGCTCAACCAGCCGCCGCCCTTTCCAAAGTGCCTTCCAGCGGCCTCGAGGCCAGGTAATTACGCTATCGAGATCGGGATCATGCGCCAGCAACGACTGTAACTCCGGCTGTACCAACCAGGAGATGCTAGCTTCCGGAAAGCTCCGCCGTAGGGCACCGATGAGGGGGGTGGCCATCACGATATCGCCGATTGCGCTGAGCCTGATCAACAAGATCGACAGCCGACGACCAGCCGTCGCCGAATCCATGGAAACGCCGCCTCGCAAACCCAGCTGTCCTAGTCGCACCGCAGGTTTAGACAATTTGAAATCGACTCTTGTCCGTCATTTGATATACACCAGTTACATCCACTGCCGGGTTCTGGCCATCGCCAATAGCGACGCCTGATCGCCACTTGATAAAGTGCCAAGCAGCGCACCCTCAGCCCACCGGTATTCTACCCTTGATGCGAGAAAGGGAGAAAGAAGCGGGCCCCGGCTATCTCCCGCTGCGCTGCCCTTCGGGGTGCTGGACAACAAACCGCCCGCCAAGCAAACTGCAAGTAGCCACTCCGGTCCCGCACTGCCTAGGCGGTGGCCTGTCCGGTTACCACAGGATCTCCCATTGCGTATGCCTGAAGCCAAGCCCGATATCTGCGTACTTGCCTCTTTTTCCGGTGAGGGGGGCGTCGAGCGCATGCTGCTCAATCTGGTGGATGCGTTCGCGCGGCACCACTACCGGATCGACCTACTGCTGATCAAATCCAGTAGCCGTCATCTCGTCGATGTCCCGCCCTCCGTCGAAACGCAAGAATTGGGCAGCCGCCACACGGCGACCAGCCTCCTGCCACTGGTCCGTTATCTGCGTCGGCGCCAACCGGCTCGCATGCTGATCGCCAAGGACCGTGCCGGGCGCCTCGCGATCCGGGCGCGCGCGCTGGCGGGTACCAACACGCGTCTGGTACTGCGTCTCGGCACCAATCTCTCCGCTGCCTTGGCGGGCAAGCACAGTTTCCAGCGGTGGTTGAGACAGACTCCCATCCGCCGCCTGTACCCTAAGCTCGACCATATCATCGCAGTATCCGAAGGGGTGGCACAGGATACCCTGCGGATCGCCGGCCTGAGCCCGGACAAAGTCAGTGTAGTGCGCAACCCGGTCGTGACTCCCCGTCTCATCCAGCTATCCCAAGAAGCGCCTCCCCACCCCTGGCTGCAGAACAAGTCAGTGCCCGTGGTGCTTGGCGCCGGGCGCCTCACGGTACAAAAGGATTTTCCCACCCTGCTTCGGGCGTTTGCGGTATTCAGAGACAGGCACGAAGCACGGCTGATCATCCTCGGTGAAGGTGAACGGCGGCAAGAGTTGGTAAGCCTGGCTCGCGAACTCGGCGTGGAGAGCTTCATCAGCCTGCCTGGGTTCACTCCCAATCCTTACGCCTACATGGCCCATGCCGACCTGTTTGTGCTCTCCAGCCGCTGGGAAGGCTCACCGAATGTACTCACCGAAGCACTGGCCCTGGGAGTACCGGTAGTGGCGACCAACTGCCCAAGTGGCCCCGCGGAAATCTTACGTCAGGGTGAGGTCGCCCCACTGGTTCCAATAGGTGATTTCCAAGCCATGGCCGCCGCCATGGATGCCGTACGGCGATCCCCCCCGGAGGGCCGGTTACTCCGCGAGGCGGTGAAAGACTACGAAATCGAAACCAGTGCCGCACGCTATCTTGAGATCCTCGGGCTTCATCCAATTGCCGAGTACTGACCCATGCTACTGTCCATAAAATACAATTTTCTCTTCGTCCACATCGCCAAAACCGGAGGCACCTCGGTACGCGCCGCCCTGCAGCCGTTGCGATGGAGAGACCCCTGGTATTACGCCCAGTTCCTTTGTTCTCGGCTTAGCCATGCCAGCGGCCATCGCATTGGCAGTAAGTTCCCCCGCCATTCCCGTATCATTGCCGCCCAGGAAATGCTTCCGGAGGAGTTTTTTCAGGGTCTGTTCAAATTCGCGGTGGTACGTAATCCCTGGGATCTGCAGGTCAGCTCCTACCACCACATCCGCCGCGAACGTCCTCAGCTTCTCGATCATATCCGCGACTTTGAACAGTTTATTCGCTGGAAGCTCGATCCGGAGCGCCCTTACCAGTTCCACATCGACACCTCCATACAGTCCCAGCTTGACTATCTAATTGATCTACACGGCGAGCTGTTGGTGAATTTCGTGGGCCACTACGAGTCACTGGAGCAGGATTTCCGCCATATTTGCGCCACGATTGGGGTTCCCCGTCTCGGCCTTCCCCACAAACGGCAGGCAAAAGACCGCAAGGCCGACTACCGGAGCTACTATTCCGATACCTTGGCCGAGCAAGTCGGTGAGTTCTTTAAGCGGGATGTGGAACACCTCGGGTACCAATTCGACCCGTCCTGAACGGCACCATTTTTAGGCACCTTTCCAGAAATAACCGCCGCGGCTCAAGACTTGCCGCGCTCTGCCAAAGCCGGCTAGTCGGTGAGTAGATACTTGGCTCCGCAGTAAGGGCAATCCGCCTGGTCTCCCGGCTTCTTGAGGGGGATGTATACCCTTGGGTGAAGTGCCGCCGGATCGGTCCCGGCATTGGGACAACTCAGTGGCAGTTGTTCCCGCTTAACCCTGATCTGAGACTGGATGTCGGCTTCGGTTATTTCAGACATGGTGATCTCCGGCAATCACATGGACGGGTATTCATACGTGGGTCAGCCACTCGGGATGCACATCCCGGCGTCCTTCCACCTGATCGAAATAAAGGGTCTGCAGTTTCTCGGTGATGGGTCCGCGGCTACCGCTGCCGATGGTCCGATTGTCCAGCTCGCGAATGGGAGTCACTTCCGCCGCCGATCCGGTGAAGAAGGCTTCGTCCGCGATATAGATTTCGTCCCGGGTGATACGCTTTTCGTGAACCGCATATCCCAGCTCGTTAGCCAAGGTTATGATGGTATCCCGGGTGATACCGTCCAGCGCCGAGGTGAGATCCGGTGTATAAAGAATACCATCACGCACAATAAACAGATTCTCACCGGAGCCTTCCATCACGTAACCCTGAGCATCCAGCAACAGCGCTTCGTCGTATCCGTTGGCAATGGCCTCCTGGAGCGCCAACATGGAATTCAGGTAGTTGCCGTTAGCCTTGGCCCGGCACATGGTGATGTTGACATGATGGCGGGTAAAGGACGACACCCGGACACGAATACCGTTCTTCAGGTTTTCTTCCCCGAGATAAGAGCCCCATTCCCAAGCGGCTACCATGGCATGCACCTTGAGGTTATCGGCGCGCAAACCCATTCCTTCGGAGCCAAGAAAGCACATCGGCCTGATATAAGCCGAGCCCAAGTTATTCTCTCGCACCGCGGCGATTTGCGCGGCATTCAAGGTGGCGACATCGTAGGGGATCTTCATCCCTAAAATATGTGCCGAACGCAGTAATCGCCGGGTATGCTCCTCCAACCGGAAGATCGCCGGCCCACGCGGAGTGGCATAAGCACGAACCCCTTCAAACACACCCATGCCGTAGTGGAGTGTGTGGGTCAGGATATGTACCTTCGCTTCACGCCAGGGAACCATCTCTCCATCGAGCCAGATCCACCCGTCACGGTCTGCAAAGTTCGACATGTCTATCATCTCCAGAAAAAACCAAAATATCCTGAGCCGGAGTGTGTAATGGCGTCCTGCCAGCCTATCACAACGCAACCGGTGCCGGTGATAAACGGAACCTGATCCCCGGGTTACGCACCACCGGAGCACATAATGATATCCCACTGCGTCTTGACCAGTTGCCGCGCCTCCCGAAGGTGGTCCTGCGGTATCAGGCCAGGAAGCTCTCCTAATACGTTACGGTGATGAGCGGCACGTAATGCCCGGTAAGAATCCGAGAGCCGCTCCGCAACTTCGCTAGGCAACAGCCTATTCTCGCCCAGAGTTGCCAGGAAGCGAATATTGTCGGTCCAGCGCAACAGGGCTGGGCATTCTTGGGCCCAGCGAAGAACTAAGTATTGAACCATAAATTCAATATCTGCGATACCACCGCTTCCCTGCTTCAGGTCAAACCGGTCCGAGGTGCTTCGATCCAGTGAGGAGCGCATCTTTTCCCGCATCTCCCTAACCTCTCGGCACAACCGTACCGGATCCTGCTCCCGGCACAGTACCGCCTCGCGAATCTGCTGGAACCTTTCACCCACCAGCGCGTCCCCGGCCACCACGCGCGCGCGCAACAAAGCCTGATGTTCCCAAGTCCAGGCATCCTCCTTCTGGTAGCGCTCAAATGCGTCGAGGGAGCTGACCAGCATACCCGAGTTACCGTTGGGCCGCAGTCGCATGTCGGTCTCGTAGAGTAGGCCGGAAGCGGTTCGGGTGGTCATAAAATGGATCATTCGCTGACCGAGTCGGGCATAGAATAGGTCATTCGCCACGACATGCGGGCCATCCGTCGTGCCTTGGGTGCTGTTGCTGCCATGGAGAAACACCAGATCCAAATCCGAACCATATCCTAGCTCGATGCCCCCCAGCTTACCGTATCCGATAACCGCAAAACCTTTGTCTACGCCCTCCACGCCACGGGGAGGTCCGTAGCGCTGAATCAAGTCAGACCAGGTAAGCTCCAGCGCATTGGAGACCACAACCTCGGCGATGTCGGTGAGATAGTCGCTGACTACCATCAGCGGTATCATTTCCGTGATGTCGGCCGCAGCTACCCTGAGTTTGTTGGAGTTAGCAAACTGGCGCATCCGGTCCAATATCTCCTCCTGGTCATCGGGCTCTGCCGCCGACAACATATTTGTACACTCTTGCTCCAGATCGGAGCGGCTGAGAGGGGCATAAAGCCTGCGTGGATCGAGCAATTCATCAAGCAGCAGCGGGTAACGCGTGATCTGCTGGGCAATCCAAGGACTGATTCCGGTCAGCCGGACAAGCTGGGAAAGTACAATCGGGCTCTCCAGCAGCAGTGCCAGATAAGCCGTTCTGAGGGCAATCGCCTCCAGCAATCTTAACAGCCGTCTCAGCGTGGGATCCGGATTTGCGGAGTTACCGGCGGCCGCCAGCAGGAGGGGCACCAGTTGATCCATCCTATCCTGACCTCGCATGCCCAGCATGCGGCAGCTGCGGGAATCACGAAAGCCATTCAGCATCTCCAGCGCATCACGACCCTCTGTGAAACCCGCTTGCTCAAGCAGCTCGATGGCCTGGTCTCCTTCTATCTTCCGCTCCCACACTGCCAAAAGGTTTTGGTCCACTTGAGTCTCCTCAGCCTGAGGAGACGCAAAAACCTTATCAAAATGGTCCTGTACCCGGCGCCGGTGGCGATCAAGCATCGCGAGAAAGCTGTCCCAGTCTGGAGCGTCCATGGCGCGGGCTAGCCGCAATTGCCCGATCTCGTCCTCAGGCAATAGATGGGTCTGCCGGTCCTGCCACGCCTGCAACCGATTCTCGACGAGCCGCAAATAGGCATACGCCTCCTTCAACTGTCGCACCACGAAGCCCGGGAGCAGGCCCAACGACTTCACCAGCGTCAGTACCTCGAGTATCGGCCGTATCTGCAATTCCGGTTGTCGGCCACCCCGGATTAACTGGAATGCTTGACCGATGAATTCGATCTCGCGGATCCCCCCCGGACCCAGCTTTATGTTATCGGCAATCCCCTTTCTCAGCAGCTCCCGGCCGATCAGGCGCTTCATTTCCCGAATCGACTCGATGGCATTGAAATCCAGGTATCGGCGGTACACGAACGGGCGTAACATGCTCATCAGCCGTTCCGCGGCAGCCGGATCACCGGCTACTACCCGAGCCTTAATCATGGCGTACCTTTCCCATTGACGCGCCTGAGACTCGTAGTAGCTCTCCATGGCATCAAAGCACAGCGTGAGCGGTCCGGAATCGCCAAACGGGCGCAGCCGGGTATCCACCCGGAATACAAACCCGTCGGCGGTTTGCGTATTTAACGCCTTGATAAGCTGTTGGCTGAGGCGAGTAAAGAACTGCTCGTTAGAAAGGTAGCGGGCACCGTCCACCTCCCCTTGCTCGGGATAGGTAAATATCAAGTCGATATCCGAAGACAGGTTCAGCTCCCTGGCACCTAACTTCCCCATAGCCACCACCAGCAGGTGCTGTGGGGCGCCACAACTGTCCCGGGGAGTGCCTTGCCGCCGTACCGCCCACTGGTAGAGCAATTCCAGCGCCTTTTGGATGCAAGCATCCGCCAAGGCGGAAAGATCTTCCAGGGTCTCCTCCAGTGGCGACCAACGAGCCAGGTCACGCCAGACGATGCGTACCATCTCCCGCCGCCGAAACAGCCGCAAAATCCGGTGCAGATGATCCTCGTTGACGACGTCTGCAAGGGCCAGTTCTAACCGGGAGGCCATTTCATTCGCACGGTAGGTACGCTGTAGATCTCCCTCCAGCAGGTCGATTAGCAGTTCGGGTGTACGCAGACAGCTTTGGACCACAAAGTCGCTCGCCTCCCAAACCCGCAGCAGATCCTTGACGAAGCCTCCATTCAGGTCGGGTATAGGGATACCCTCATCGGCGGCCCGCTGCTGCCAGTCGCGCCAGCGATCAGCGGTCTCGTCAATGATGAGCTCGAGTTGACCCATGGCAAATTCACCCTGTTTAGGTAACTGCGGATTCTGTCTTTCCAAAATCCTGGATGCCACATTCTCCCATGCTGTTTGGGCGAATGCCCACCAACAGGACGTGATCCCGAAGATACCGCAATTGTCAGACGGTAAAAAAAGTAAAACCCCGCCAAGGCGGGGTTCTATTGGTGCGTTGGTCGGTCAACGGCTACATCATGCCGCCCATTCCGCCCATACCACCCAT
>JAGRGP010000037.1 GCA_020445415.1 Gammaproteobacteria bacterium
TATCCAACTGAGCTACGGGCGCCCGAGAGAAGCGCGAATTCTGCTTTGTTCGCTGATCTTTGTCAACCTTGAGCGGCTTGTCCCAGCCGCATTCTTACCTCCTACAACGCCAATCTCGTACGGATAATCCCTTGACCGCGCATCCCCGCCTCTCAAGCCTGATGCACCAGATAATCGAACACCGCAAGCGCGGCACGGGCACCCTCACCCGCGGCAATGACGACTTGCTTCTCCGGCCCATCGGTCACATCACCCGCCGCAAATACGCCTCTCATGCCGGTTTCCATACTTCGGTTTACCCGGATCTCGCCCAGGCCATTGGTTTCCAGCAAATCCAGCGCGTAGTCAGAATTAGGCGACAGGCCGATCTCGACGAAAACACCTTCCACATCCAGTTGTTTGCTACCTCCATCGTTCTGAGACTCCACTTCCAGGCATTCCACACTGGCGTTTCCGGCAATTCTAACCGGCCGATAACCCCGCAGTGTCTCAATGCCCAGTGTGGCAACCTTGTCCTGTAGAATCGTCTCGCCGGACCACTCGCCTCGAGCAATAAGATAGACCTTACTGGCAATTCCAGCCATCTCGATAGCCGCCTCCAAGGCGGAGTTTCCCCCGCCGACAATGGCCACCCGCTTGTTCTTGAACAATGGGCCATCACAGGTAGAACAGTAGACCACGCCCTTGCCGGCGAATTCGGCCTCTCCGGGGATGTCCAGTTTACGTTTGAACGCGCCACTGGCCAGTATGACAGTGCGCCCATGGAACGCTTTCCCGGATGCGGTGCTCAGAATCTTGCATCGATTTCTGACCTGAATGCCTTGCACCCGCTCGCCGATGAATTTGTGGATGGCGTGGGATTCACCTTGCTGCTCGAATTGGTGCACCAGATCCGGGCCAGTAACCGAGGTAACGCCGGGGTAGTTCTCAATTTGATAGGTCGTACCCATCTGACCGCCGATGTCCAAACTAATTACCGCGGTCGATAGATTTTTTCGGGAACAGTAAAGAGCCGCCGCCATGCCAGCGGGTCCGGCTCCCACTATCACCACGTCAAATAGCTTGAACGGCTTTACATCCTCCGAAATGCCGAGCAACCGGTCTAGTGTTCCCTCGGCGTTCAACTGCGCAAGATCGTCGTATCCGCCTATCGCCTCGTCATCGATGAAGATCTGCGGCACGCTCCGGCGTCGGGTCCGCTCGATCATCTCCTGTTCGCGAGCCTCGTCATGGGTGATATCAATCTCCCGGTATTGCATTGCTTTGGCGCGCAGTAGCGCCTTTGCCTTGTTGCAATACGGGCACCATTGTTTGGAATAAATGACGATATCAGCCATAGCCTGCTCCGGTTCGTGTGAGTTGGTGAATAGACCGGCAGCTCATTGCATCCTTTTCGCCTCCGCCGACCATGGGTTGAATTCGCCAAGGTCCGCTCCGCAAGACCCGCGGGTCGCTCCTACCCCGGTTGCTGAGGTACTATCACGATTTCACTCCGCACATGGAAACCTGCCTTGCTGGATCTTAGCGTTTACCTTCTGACCGGTGCGGTAGCCGGGTTATTCGCCGGGCTACTGGGTGTGGGTGGTGGACTGATCATCGTGCCGGCGTTGATCTGGGTCTTCCACGGGATCGGTGTTCACGAAACGGTGGTGGCTCATCTGGCTATAGGTACCTCCCTGGCGACTATCATCGTCACCTCCATCTCATCGATCAGGGCCCATAACCGCCGGGGAGCCGTGCTCTGGGACTCCGTTTTGCGGCTCGCGCCGGGCATCGTCGTGGGAGCTTGGCTGGGAGCGGCGATTGCAGACTGGTTACCCACGCTGTGGCTACAGCGGGTATTTGCCTGCTTTGTGATACTGGTGGGACTGCAAATGCTGCTGGGTGCCCATGCCGAGGCTCGCCGCGCACAACCTGGACCTGTCGGTATGTTCGCTGCCGGAACGGTGATTGGTACTCTGTCGTCTATCGTGGGAATCGGTGGAGGATCCCTTACCGTTCCCTTCCTAAGCTGGTGTAGTGTCGACATGCGCCGTGCCGTGGCCACATCGGCCGCCTGCGGCCTGCCGATCGCGCTGGCGGGAACCCTAGGGTTCGTGGTTGCCGGCTGGGGAATAGAGGTACTACCCTCCGGAAGTTCCGGATACGTCTACTGGCCCGCGTTCGCCGCTATCGCGGTAGCGAGCTACCTCTCGGCGCCCGCCGGAGCAAAACTCGCCCATACCCTACCGCTGCCCACACTAAAGCGGGTGTTCGCTATGTTGCTCCTGGTGGTGGGCACGAAGATGCTGCTAGGCTGAGCCGAACGGACTGCGCAGGCAGCTTGCGAGAGCACTCTCCCTCGTTCAGGGATTACGTTCTCCGTGAGGAGTAGTTTTGGCCATCCACTCCGCGAGATCGCTTGCCTCCTGGCGCGAAAGCCGCAGACCTTTCTTGGACCGGCGCCACAGCACATCCTCGGCCGTCTCGGCGTACTCATGTTCCATCAGATACGCAACTTCCCGCGCATAGAGCAAGCCCCCAAAATGCCGGCCCAGATCCCGAGTCTGCTGGCAGCCTTCAAGAATCTGATAGATCCGAGTGCCATAGTTTCTGCAGTAGTCGTGGAGCAACATCCCGGGAAGGCCGGGAAATCGGCGTTGGCATTCCGCCACAAATCCCTCAAAGTTTCCATCCGCAAAATCCCCTCCGGGTAAATGGCTGGTAGATGTCCAATGGGGCTCCCGTAAGCTCAATGGCCGAGCCAACAAATCTAATGTCTCTTCCGCCAATCGCCGGTAGGTTGTGACCTTGCCGCCAAAAACGGACAACAAGGGTGCCCCCTCCTGATCCAGGCGTAAGTGATAATCCCGAGTCACGTTTGAGGCTGTCTGGGCGGCATCGTCGAACAGCGGCCGCACACCACTGTAACTCCAAACAATGTCCTCGGAGCGCACGGCTTTCTTGAAATAGCCACTGGCCGCTTCGCAAATATAGGCTACTTCCTGATCAGATATCTTGAGTTGGGTGGGAATGCTGTCGAGTTCGACATCGGTTGTGCCAAGAAGGGTAAATTTTTCTTCGTAAGGAATGGCAAAGAGCACGCGGCCATCACTGTTCTGAAACAGGTAGGGGTAGTGGTGATCAAACAGGCGCGGCACTACGATGTGACTGCCCTTGACCAGCCTAACCCGATACCCGGGCTGGCCACCGGTATAAAGATTCAGCACCTGCTCTACCCAGGGGCCGGCCGCATTGACGACTGCCTTCGCCCGGATCTTGATGCGGTCCCCGGTGCGCTGGTCCTCCAGGCTGACCAGCCAGTCGCTGGAGCGGCGCTCGAGACCGGTACAGGCGGTGCGGGTACGGATGGTTGCGCCACGTTGTTCCGCATCCATGGCATTGAGCACCACTAATCGAGAGTCCTGTACCCAACAATCGGAGTACTCGAAACCGTGGGTAAAGCCCTCCCGCAATGCGTTACCCGCCACGTGGGTCGTCAGATCCACCCCCTTTGACCCGGGCAGAATCTTGCGTCCACCCATGTGGTCGTAAAGAAACAACCCCGCTCGGATTAACCATCTTGGCCGAAGCTCACGGTGGTAGGGAAGTACAAACCGCAGGGGCCATATGATGTGGGGTGCACTGCGTAGCAATACCTCCCGCTCGATGAGGGCATGGCGTACCAGCTTGAAATCATAGGTTTCCAGGTAGCGTAACCCACCATGGATCAACTTTGTGCTGGCCGATGAGGTATGTTGGGCGAGATCGCCCTGTTCACATAAAAAAACCTGCAACCCTCTGCCAGCGGCATCCCGAGCAATGCCCACCCCATTGATGCCGCCACCGATAACCAACAGGTCAACGGAGATCATATCGACCGACGCGAAGCTACCCATCCGGGCAAAGACAGGAGTCTGCAATCCCTCAGCATCGAATCAAACCCATTTGAAGACCGCGATCAAGAACAGGATCGATAGAGTCAGTGCACCCCACAGGGGGGTGCCCATCAACGCCAGCCAGCCGAGGTGAATAAAGGCACTGCCCACCAGTGAGATAAACAGGCGGTCGCCCCTCGTGGTGTCCAGGCCGAGAATTCCCCGGCGCGGTCCTCCGCCGGGGCTGAAGTGTTCCCAAACCCCCATAGTGGCGATAGCGAGCACGATAAACAGGAAAAATGCCACCGTGGGCCAGGTCCAAGCCATCCAGGATAAGAACATATACCCCTCCTTCTCAGACTCTGCCCAGGGCAAAGCCCTTGGCAATATGGTTGCGTACAAACCAGATCACGAATGCGCCGGGAATGATGGTCAGCGTTCCCGCCGCGGCCAGCAGGCCCAGTTCATACCCCGACGTGCTGGCGGTGCGAGTCATGGTGGCGGCAATTGGCTTGGCGGCTACCGAGGTGAGTGTCTTCGCCAGCAACAATTCGACCCAAGAGAACATAAAACAGAAAAACATTACCACGCCGATTCCGGCGGCGATGGTTGGAAGGAATATCTTCACGAAGAAATGCCAAAATCCGTAACCGTCAACATAGGCGGTCTCATCCAGTTCCTTAGGCACTCCCGACATAAACCCCTCGAGAATCCACACCGCCAACGGAATGTTGAACAGACAGTGAGCCAAGGCCACCGCAACCGGCGTATCGAACAAGCCAATCGCGGAATAGAGCTGAAAGAACGGCAGGGCAAACACCGCGGGGGGAGCCATGCGATTGGTAAGCAACCAGAAAAACAGGTGTTTGTCACCCAAGAACCGGTAACGGGAAAATGCGTAAGCCGCCGGCAACGCGACGCTAACCGAGAACAGGGTGTTAACCATCACGTAGGTAAGAGAGTTAAAGTAACCGTTGTACCAGGTAGGATCGGTAAAGATGGTGATGTAGTTGCTAAGGGTAAACTCCTGGGGCCAGAGGGTAAAACTACCGAGGATCTCGTTGGTGGTCTTGAACGACATACTCACCAACCAATAGATCGGTAACATCAGAAACAAGATATAAAGGGTGGGCGACAGCCATTTGAAGTTCTTCATCACTGTGCCTCGTTACGCATCATAAGGGTGTAAAAGATCCAACTGAGCAGCAGAATGATCAGAAAGTAGATGAGCGACATAGCTGCCGCCGGTCCCAGATCGAATTGCCCCAATGCAATCTTCACCAGGTCGATCGACAGGAATGTCGTCGCGTTCCCGGGTCCGCCGCCGGTAAGCACGAACGGCTCGGTGTAGATCATGAAGCTGTCCATGAATCTGAGCAGAATGGCGATGGTCAGCACCCGCTTCATCTTCGGCAGTTGAATGTAGCGGAACACCGCCCAAGCACTGGCGCCATCGATACGGGCCGCTTGATAATAGGCCTCGGGGATGGAGCAAAGACCCGCGTAGGCAAGCAGCACAACCAGCGAGGTCCAGTGCCACACATCCATCAGGATAGTAGTGAACCAGGCGGCGACCGGCTGCTGGGTAAAGTTATAGTCGATCCCCATACCGTTGATCATCTTCCCCAGCAAACCGATATCGGGTAACGCAAAGATGTTCCACATCGCCCCCACGACATTCCAGGGGATCAGCAGCGGCAACGCCATCAGCACCAAACATACCGATACCCAGGGTCCGCGCCTTGGCATGGTCAGGGCGACAGCAACCCCCAAGGGAACCTCGATGAGTAAAATGATGCCAGTGAACAGCATCTGCCGGAGCAAGGCGTCATGAAATCGAGGTGAGTGGAGAATCTCCTCGAACCACTTGACCCCCTCCCAAAAAAAGACATTGTTCCCAAACGTCTCCTGCACCGAATAATTGACCACGGTCATCAGTGGGATCAGGGCATTGAACGCTACCACCGCAACCACCGGGGCCACCAAAAACCACGCCTTTTGATTGACTGTTTTTTCTATCATTTCCGGTGAACCTAAGTCAGAATCCAGCCGTCGCCATAGACTTGGGTCTTGCTGGGATCGAATACCACCCGGGCGTTTTCCGGCGGTATGTCCAGATCCTCGGGCATGACCATTTTGATGGAGTGCCCTCGATGGCGCGCGTCCACCACCCGGTAGCGGCCCACGTCGGCCATCTTGACAATCTCCACCGGCACGCCGGTGGATCCAAAACGCACAAACTCGGGCCTGACACCGATCTCCAGCCGAGAGGCCTCCTGGTGCCCCCGCACTGCGGATGCGATCTCGATGGGGTTATCCAAAAACCAAGGCATTCCATCCCGGATATCACAGGGCAACATGTTCATCCCGGGTGATCCGATGAAATGGCCCACGAAGGTATGGCTCGGCTTCTCGAACAGCTCGATGGGCGTCCCGGTTTGCACCACTCTGCCCTCATGCATCACCACCACCTGATCGGCAAAGGTGAGGGCCTCGGTCTGATCATGGGTGACATAGATCATGGTGGCGCCCACTTCCTGGTGGAGTTCGCGAAGCTTGGAGCGCAACTCCCATTTCAGATGGGGATCGATAACGGTCAACGGCTCATCGAACATAATCACGTTGACGTCGGAACGGACCAGCCCCCGGCCCAGCGATATCTTTTGCTTGCCATCGGCAGTCAAACCGGCGGCACGCCGGTAGAGCATATCCTCCAGATCCAGCATGCGGGCAATCTCAATTACCCGAGGCCTTACCCGGTCTTCGCCGACGCCCCGGTTTCGAAGGGGAAAAGCGAGATTGTCGAATACACTCATGGTGTCGTACACCACCGGAAACTGGAAAACCTGTGCGATCTCCCGGCGATCTGACGGGATATGAGTGACATCCCGGTCGTCGAACAGCACCCGGCCTCGGGAAGGGCGCAACAATCCGGAGATGACGTTCAGCAAGGTGGTCTTGCCACACCCCGAGGGTCCTAGCAGGGCATAGGCCCCGCCATCGGACCAAGTCAGATCCAACTGCTTGAGCGCCCAGTCGTCATCGGTGTCGGGTGAGCGTAGATAGCTGTGGGCGATCTGCTCCAGTGTGATCTTTGCCATTCAGATATCCTGCCTTGGTATCAGACGATGCTCGGCATCGAAGTAAAAGCACTTGTCGACCTGCACATGCAGTTGCACTTCATCGCCCCGTTTGAGTGGATGGATGCCCGGTGACAGCGACACCCAGGTGTCCTCATTGACTCTGGCATGAATGACACTCTCGGATCCACTTATCTCGGTTACTACCACACTACCGATAACCTTCACCGTTGTACCGCCGACTGGTGTCAAGCCGATGTGATGAGGACGAAAACCAATGACATAGTCACCGTCGGCCAACGACCGATAACCGCCGACATCCCAATGGACCGAATCGGAATAATAAAAGCTGCCACCCTGCTTACGGATGCGAGCATGATTGATGGGGGGATCTGAAAAGACCTGCGCGCTGATCAAATCCAATGGATGACGGTAGATATGAGCCGTGGGTCCAAACTGCGTTACCCGTCCCTGGTGCAGGGTTGCGGTGTACCCCCCCAGCAGAAGCGCCTCGGCCGGTTCCGTGGTGGCATACACCACCGTCGCGCCACTATCGAGAAACAACTTGGGGAGTTCCTCGCGGAATTCTTCCCGCAGTTTATAGTCCAGATTGGCCAGCGGTTCATCGAGCAGCACCAGCTCCGCATCCTTCACCAGTGCCCGGGCCAGTGCGGTGCGTTGCTGTTGGCCACCGGACAGCTCGGCAGGCATGCGTTGCAACATCGGGGCGATCTGCAACAACTCCGCCACCTTGCGCACCC
The DNA here is from genome assembly GCA_020445415.1 of Gammaproteobacteria bacterium. Taxonomy (GTDB): domain Bacteria; phylum Pseudomonadota; class Gammaproteobacteria; order Chromatiales; family Chromatiaceae; genus HKST-UBA178. The sequence continues at coordinate 7,699 of JAGRGP010000037.1, forward strand.
GGGCGTCTATCTCCTTGGCGGCGGTACGATTGACTCTTAGAGGAGAAGCGATATTGTCGTAGACATTGAAGTTCGGATAGTTGATGAACTGCTGATAAACCATCGCTACGTTGCGCTTCTGCACCGCCACACCGGTAACATTCTGGCCCTTGAACCAAACCTCACCGGTACTCGGCTTTTCCAAACCCGCCATGAGACGAAGCAGGGTAGTCTTACCGGATAAAGTGGTGCCGAGAAGCACATTGAAGCACCCCTGCTCCAGGGCCAGATCGGTGGGATAGATATGGGTTTCGCCACCCACCCTTTTGGTTACGTTTCTCAGCTCGATGGCCATGCCTTGAGTACCAGCCTCCGGGCATCGGGTCCCGGACGCAAAACAGATTGAAAAATATCTTATTCGAGAAAATCCGGGCACCTACACCGGGACGGCATCACCCCACTACCCCATACCGGCATTTTTCAGCATCTTCGCTACCGGGGATACAATCAGCTCCACACCCCGTTCTTCACACCGCACTCTAAACTTCTCGGGCGGCATGCGATCGGTTACAAAATAGTCAAACCGGCCGATATCGGCGATGCGGATAGGGGCACTGCGCTGGAACTTCATGGCATCCGCCACTAGCATGACCGATCTCGCGTTATCGATAATCGCCCGCGCAACCCTCACCTCCTGGGCATCGTAGTCAAGCACACTGCCATCCTCATCGATCGCCGAGGCTCCGACCACCGCGAAATCCACTTTGAACTGCTGGAAAAACTCCACCGTGGAATCCCCCACAATACCCCCGTCTTCGCGGCGGACGGTGCCGCCCGCCGTCATCAGTTGAATACTCTCGCTGGCGATCAGGGTGTTGACGACATTGATATTGTTGGTGATCACCAACAGCCCGACGTGGTTGATCAGATGCCGCGCCACCTGCTCGGTGGTCGTTCCGATATTGACAAACAGCGAAGTGTCGTCCGGTATCAGTGCCGCCGCTTGTTCGCCGATCGCCACCTTCTCTTCCGCCGCCAGATTCCGCCGTGCCTCATATCCCAGATTGGCGACACCGTCATGTACCACCGCTCCTCCATGCACCCGCTGCAGCAACCCCAACTGTCGAAGATGGTTGAGGTCACGCCTGATGGTCTGGGGCGAGACATTGAAGATCTCCGCCAGCGGCTCAACCTGAACCTCGCCGTGCTTGCGCACGTGGTTCAAGATCTCCTTCTGCCGCGGATTGAGATTGGGTGCCTTGACAGGGTTGTTCATGGATTCTCAACAGCTATCAAACAATGCTGAATGAGCCCGCGCCACGGGCACTCCATGCCCCCGGCGCGGCGTTCCAGTCTTGGATCAGCTCGATTGCTGCCAGCGTTTTACCAGCTCATCGTAGTCTACGGTCTCACCCTTGGGCTTTTCGTTGTCGAGTTTCGCCTTCGGGGAACCGGGCTGATTCAGCCAGTACGAGGGATCCTTTTCTTCGTTCAGACGCGGACCACAGCCCCCATAAACCTTGGCCTTTTCATCGGCAACCTGCATGCGTGCCATGGTGATATCCATCTCCTCGGCCAGACGGTCCATGGCCTGCTGCGGCGTGAACGCACCCGAGTTCACATCACCGATCTGCTGCCACCAAATTTGGGCCAGTTTGGGGTAATCCGGCACATTAATACCGGTGGGAGTCCAGAGCACCCGGTCGGGCGAGCGATAAAACTCGACCAAGCCACCCAGCTTCGGAGCCCGATCGGTGAAGGACGCATGACGAATCGAGCTGTCACGAATAAAGGTCAGGCCGACATGGCTCTTCTTGACATCGACGGTTTTGGAAACCACAAACTGCGCGTATAGCCAGGCGGCTTTGCGGCGATCCACCGGCGTTGATTTAAACAGGGTCCATGATCCGGCGTCCTGATATCCCAGCTTCTGCCCCTCTTCCCAGTAGGGACCGTGGGGAGATGGCGCCATCCGCCACAGCGGCATACCCTGATCATCAACGGTGTTGTTGCCTTCACTCTTAGGAGCCACCATCGAGGATGTGAAGGCGGTATACCAAAAGATCTGCTGGGCCACGTTACCCTGAGAAAGTGCCGGCAACGATTGATAGAAGTCATAGCTAGCGGCTCCGGGAGGAGCATACTGGCGCAACCACTCGTCCCACTTGCGTATGGCATACACCGCCGCGGGCCCGTTAGCGGCTCCGCCACGGGTAACCGAGGCACCGGCCGGATTACAGGAGTTCTCCTCCATGCGGATGCCCCACTCGTCGACCGGACGACCATTGGGTAATCCTTTATCACCCGCACCGGCCATCGACAGCCAAGCGTCCGTCATCCGCCAGCCGAGATCCGGGGCACGCTTACCGTAGTCCATGTGACCATATATACGCACACCGTCGATCTCCTTGACGTGTACGGAAAAGAACTCGGCAATGTCCTCGTAAGCCGACCAGTTGACCGGTACGCCGAGGTCATAACCGTAGATCTCCTTGAACTTTTTCTGTAATTCCGGCCGCTCAAACCAATCTTTGCGAAACCAGTACAGATTGGCGAACTGTTGGTCGGGCAGTTGGTACAACTTGCCGTCGGGGCCGGTGGTAAACGACTTACCGATAAAGTCGTCGATATCGAGATTGGGATTGGTGACATCCTTACCCTCACCGCCCATCCAGTCGGAGAGATTGACCGCAAGCTGCAAACGCGAGTGAGTGCCGATCAGATCCGAATCGTTGATGTAGGCATCGTAGAGGTTGCGGCCGGTTTGCATCTGGGTCTGCACCGCTTGAACCACTTCGCCCTCACCGAGAAGCTGATGGTTGACCTTGATGCCGGTGATCTCTTCGAACGCCTTGGTCAGGGTCTTGGCCTCGTACTCATGGGTGGGAATCGTCTCGGACAGCACATTGATTTCCATCCCCGCAAAGGGCGCCGCTGCCTTGATGAACCACTCCATCTCGGCGATTTGTTGTTCCTTGCTCAGGGAAGACGGTTGGAACTCCCCATCTACCCACTTCTTGGCTTCGTCTGGGCCCGCAACTGCCCACAGCGGGACGCAGGAGAGAGTGATTGCTACCGCCAATGCAATCTTGGTTTTCATTTGGATTTCCTCCAGCATTTGGGATTTTCGTTTTGTACCTTGCGCCCTGGATACTAGCACATAAACGCGCACTTTCAACGATAATGAATGACCAAACGAACATCATTTGTCGATATTTCGAACATTCTTGATTTTATCCAAAAACATAACCCGATAAACTCGACGTTTAATCGGTGATCAAGCAAACTGTCACGGGCGGTTCATGAGACGGTCTGACAGGTAGCGCCCGAGCTATGGCCTGTACCCAGACCCCTTAAGTGAGCGAGGTTTGACATGGCGGAACAACCGGTTTTGCTCAGTATCGACCAAGGAACCACGAGTTCCCGGGCGATGCTCTTCGACTTGGATGGACAAGCGGTATTCACCGCGCAACAGGAGTTTACGCAATTCTTTCCGGATTCCGGGTGGGTGGAACACGATCCGGAGGAGATCTGGAAGACCACCCTCGCGGTGTGCCGTCAAGCAGTGCAGACCGCGTCTGACCGGGGCCGAAAGGTGCTGGGCATCGGCATCACCAATCAACGGGAGACCGTAGTAGTCTGGGACCGCGCCACGGGCAAGCCGGTATACCCCGCAATCGTTTGGCAGGATCGCCGCACGGCGGAGCTATGCCGCGAGATGAATAGCGCGGGTGACGAACCGTTGATCAATGAACGCACGGGATTACTGTTGGATCCGTACTTCTCCGCCACCAAGATCCGCTGGATTCTAGACCATGTGGACGGGGCCCGGAACAAGGCGCAACAGGGACGGCTGGCGTTTGGTACTACCGACAGCTTTCTCATTTGGCGCCTCACCAAGGGACGGGTTCACGCCACGGACGCCACCAATGCCTCCCGCACGCTGCTCTTTGATATTCACCGGCAGTGTTGGGACCCGGACCTGTGTGCGCTGTTCAAGATTCCCAGTTCTTTGTTGCCCACGGTAAAGGATAGTGCCGATGACTACGGTACCACCGACCCTTCGCTCACCGGGGTCGCCATCCCCATCGCGGGGGTGGCCGGAGACCAACAAGCCGCGACCATCGGCCAGGCTTGTTTTGACCCCGGCATGATCAAAAGCACCTATGGCACCGGCTGTTTCGCGGTACTCAACACTGGCCCCCAGGCCATGCAGTCCAGCAATCGCCTGCTCACTACTGTCGCCTACCGCGTTGCCGGTATACCAACCTACGCTTTGGAAGGCTCGATCTTCATCGCCGGCGCAGCGGTGCAGTGGTTACGGGATGGGCTCCGGCTCATTGATTCCGCCGCGAAGACGGAACAGATGGCGGCTAGCTTGACCAGCAACAAGGGGGTCTATCTGGTACCCGCGTTCACGGGTCTTGGCGCCCCCTACTGGCAGCCCGGCGCACGGGGGGCAATCTTTGGACTGACCCGGGACACCGGACCAAACGAGTTAGTCCGGGCCACCCTGGAGTCGGTTGCCTATCAAACCCACGATCTGGTAGAGGCGATGGCCGCTGACGGAGCCGCTCTGCGATCCCTACGGGTGGACGGTGGCATGGTGACAAACGATTGGCTGGTCCAGTTCTTGGCCGACATCATCGGCATGCCCGTGGAACGGCCCAAGGTGACCGAGACCACGGCGCTGGGAGCGGCCTGTCTGGCGGGCCTGCAACTGGGGGCGTTCCAATCGTTGCAGGACATCTCCCAGGGGTGGCACTGTGAAAGACTGTTTCGGCCTACCATGCGGTTGGAGCAGCGGCAGCGGTTACTGGACGGCTGGAAGCGCGCAGTTAGCGCGGTATTGTCCCAATGACCCAGCCCCTCTTCGGATGAATATCAGAAGTAAACTGATACTGGTCTTTGGGCTGGGCCTGGCGATCAACCTCGCGGTTGGCCTCTACATGTTCTACATCCATAAAATAGCCACCCAAAACGCCGCCCGCGTATACGAACGCTCTGCGCAGATCGTTACCACCAGCCTTGCGGCTCAAGTCCACTTTAAGAAGCAGGTGCAGGAGTGGAAAGACATTCTCCTGCGCGGACACGATTCCGCGCTGTACGAGAAATATCTTGCCCAGTTTTATCAGCAAGAGCAGCTGACCCGGAAGGCAATCGAGAATTTGCTCCCCCTGCTGGATCAGAATTCCAAAGCGGAAGCTACGGCCTTGGAATTTCTCCAGTCCCACTATGAGTTGGGAGAACGCTACCGGGAAGCGCTCAACAAGTTTCAACCGGGAACTTACAGCGCCCTGATCCGAGTCGACCGGGAGGTGCGTGGTATCGACCGACAGCCTACCGATCTGCTGGATGAAATCGTGCTTGATTCCCAGGACTATAAAAATAACCAACTCCTGGAGATCGCGGAGAATGTGGAACGGATGGAGCGCGACACCCCGGTACTGGTGGGGCTAGCGATGACCAGCGCTATCCTGCTGCTGCTGTTGTTGGTTGACCGCTCCGTGGGAAAACCCATTGCCGCCGCCACTCACATTGCCCAGCTCATCTCCAACGGAAAACTCACTAACCGGATCGAAGTCCGCGGGCGGGACGAAGCGGCCCAGTTACTGAAAGCGCTCAACCACATGCAAGAGAGCTTGCGCACCTACCAAGACAACCTGCGTGAAAGTGAAGCCCGTACCCGCTTGTTGCTTAATTCTTCCGGCGAGGGAATCTATGGCGTGGGTCTCGATGGCATCTGCACATTCTGCAATCCTGCCGCCATGCGGATGCTCGGCTATAGCGACGTTTCCGACCTGATCGGCAAGGATATTCACTACCTCATGCACCATACGCGGATGGACGGTTCTCCCCTACCGCTCAGCGAATGTCGAGCATCCTCTACGTACCGGACGGGCCGACCCACCCATGTCAACGACGAGCTTTTCTGGCGAGCGGACGGCAGCAGCTTTCCGGTAGAGTACCGTTCTCATCCCGTCTATCAGGAAGGATCCCTGATTGGCGCGGTGGTAACCTTTTCGGACATTACCCAGCGCAGAACCGATGAATTGGCGCTCCAAGAGGCCCATAGCGCGCTCGCCAGGGAGCGTGCCTTGCTGGCCGAACGGGTTGAGGAACGTACTCGTGAACTCAATATCGTCAACCTGGAACTGGCCAGGTCATCCCGTGCCAAGGACGATTTTCTGGCCACCATGAGCCATGAACTGCGCACCCCCCTGACCACTATCCTCGGCATTTCTGAAATGCTGGTCGATCAACTCTATGGCCCGATCGACCAGCGGCAATCCCGGGTAATCGAGACGATTCATGAAAGTGGCGCCCATCTGCTCTCGCTGATCAACGATATCCTCGACGTGGTGAAGGTAGAAGCCGGCAAGATGGAGATCCTGTCGGAGCCGGTCTCGGTTGAACAACTCTGCGAAGCAAGCCTGAGACTGGTTAGTCAGTCCGCCAAACGCAAGGACTTGGAAATCCATAGCGACCTGGACCCCCGGGTACAGGTGTTGCAAGGCGACACCAGGCGCCTGAAGCAACTGCTGGTGAATCTGCTCGGCAACGCGGTTAAATTCACGCCCGAGGGTGGCGCCATCGGCCTGCAGGTGGAGTCCGATCCTGAGAGCGAGCAGGCCTGCTTTACGGTATGGGATACCGGGATCGGTATTCCCAAGGAGCAGCAGGACAAGCTGTTTAAGCCATTTGTACAGTTAGAGAATCACTTTGATCAAGGACACAGCGGAACCGGTCTCGGGCTGGTGCTCGCCTACCGCATGGCGAAACTTCACGGGGGGAGCATTGGTCTGGAAAGCGAGCCTGGGGCAGGCTCCCAGTTTCATGTCAGGCTGCCTTGGCGGCCGGTGGACAAACCCGAGTTCCCAAATGAAGACCACCGGACAGAGACACGATTACCCTCCGCGATAATCGGGGATCGGCACTCCAAGATTCTGCTGGCGGATGACAACCAGACAAATGCCCAGGTGCTGTCCTCTTATCTGGAACACATGGGATACCGGGTAACTACCGTTCACGATGGGGTGGAGGCCGTGGCGGCTGCCCTGGATCAACACCCCGATATCGTCATTCTGGATATTCAGCTGAAAAGCATCGATGGGCTGGAGGTGACTCGGCGGTTCCGCGCCCACCCTGCCCTGCGCAGTACGCCGATCATCGCATTGACCGCCCTCGCCATGCCGGGGGACCGGGAGCGCTGCCTTGAGGCAGGCGTGAGCGACTACCTGAGTAAGCCGGTGAGCATGAAGGCGCTACATCAGCTGTTGCAATCATGGCTATAGCCTGTCCGTTAAACCCGCGCGCCAGACTGTTCTGTTCGATGGTCGGAACCTGTCGATGGCATGGCTTTCATGCCCGCCTGCCCTGCTGGTAAGATCCGGCCATGATCAGTCTGCTATCCAAGGTATTCCGTCATTCCGACAAGCTGGCGGTGGCTTGGGGGGTTGCCATCGCCTACCTCTCCCTGACGCCCCTGGCAACACTGCCTCCCCTGCCTGGAGGCGACAAGTTCCAGCATTTCGCGGCTTACGCCTTGCTTGGGTTGCTCGGCTTGTGGGCCCGGCGGTCATTGGTTGGCGCTGTCTGGATAGCGGCAGCGATGCTGTCCTACGGCGGGATTATCGAACTCCTGCAACCTTATGTTAACCGTTACGGTGAGTTGGGTGACTTCCTCGCCAATGGAGGCGGAGTTCTGAGCGGCGGGCTGGCCGCCATGGCCCTGCGACGTACCACCGGGTTAACGGATAATCGGAAGAATGCATAATGCTTCTCCAGTGCCGGGGTCTCCCTCCGGGGGCGAGCCTCTGCTCCATATTCTGGTGGCGCTGCCGGCGGAGGCACGCCCTTTGATCCGCCACTTTCATCTGCAGCGCGCCAACCCGCCGTCCCCCTATCCTTTGTACTTGCGCAACAACCTGTCACTGGTGGTGACCGGAGCGGGTGCCCAGGCGTGCGAAGATGCTACCCGGTGGCTGCTCTTCCGCACCCTCCACAGCAAACCCCGCTTGATGCTCAATCTCGGTATCGCCGGGCACCCACACCGACCCATCGGCGAGGCTTTGCTGGCAGCCACGGTTGAGGATACCGGGAACATCCAGTCCTGGCGGCTGCATCAACCGATTGCTACGCCTTGGGCGAGCGAGCGCCTGATAACCCGCCCGGAGCCAGAACGGAATTACCGGGAAGCGGCGTTGTTCGATATGGAAGCGGCGGGATTCTGCCGAGCCGCCACTGCACTGGCCAACGGAAGCAACCTGATCTGCCTCAAGGTTGTATCCGACAACCGGCAACAGCCCGTAGAACGAATCGATGGCAAGATGGTGAGCCGCCTGATCGAGAAGCATCTGCCGGGCATCGAGCAATTGCTCGGCCAGGCCGGGTATCGAGGGAGCATGGATGGTTACTCATCCTAGTCTAACCCCAAACCCCGCGGACAGTTGCCGGACCTGCTTGGTAACCGGGGCCAGCCGGGGAATCGGTCTGGCAATTACCGAACGGCTGTTAGTGGCAAGCCACCGGGTAATCGGTCTGGCTCGCCATTTTCAGACCGAGTTACTCACCCGTCCCGGTTTTACCGGAATAACGGCAGATCTGCGGGATCTGAAGACCTTAACCGCTACCCTCAAGAAACTGCGTGAAGACTTCCCTTCTGTCGACGGCGTGATATGTAATGCCGGATATGGCCGCTTCGGATCCTTGGAGGAATTTTCACCTGCCCAGATTAGGGAACTAGTGGATGTCAACCTGATCAGCCAGATGCTGGTGGCCCGGGAGTTTCTGCCCCACCTGAAGTCGCGAGGCCGGGGAGATCTGGTCTTCATGGGATCGGAAGCGGCCCGTACGGGAGGACGAAAGGGCGCGGTATACTCCGCCACCAAATTTGCCTTGCGGGGGTTTGCCCAGTCGCTGCGGCAGGAATGTGCCGCCAGTGGCGTACGAGTGGGTATCGTCAACCCCGGCATGGTGCAAAGTGGGTTTTTCGACCCGCTAGCATTTCAACCCGGGATGGAACGGGATCAGCATCTGACACCCCAGGATGTCGCGGAAGCGGTCTGGCTAATGCTTAGCGCACGCCCCGGCGCGGCCATCGACGAGATCAATCTGTCGCCCCAAAAGAAGGTTGTCCAATTCAAGGACATTCGCTAAGTCTCCAAGGCAAATTGCGCCCGTGGGGATCCTGGGGATTCGTATCCGTTACCGCTACAATAGGGCGCATGTCGAATCTTCCTCGTTAACTTTTGTTGATGCCAAAACGCTGTACATACCCAGGAACGCTGCTTGCCCTGTTACTGGTGTTCCCGGTGCACGCGGATACCGTAAATGTTGCGGTTGCGAGCAATTTCGCTGAGACCCTGCGCCGATTGGCCCCTCTGTTCTCTCGACAGAGCGGCCATCAAATCAAGATCAGTGCCGCCTCCACGGGAAAGTTGTATGCCCAGATCCTGCATGGCGCACCGTTCGATGTATTTTTGGCTGCTGACCAGGAGCGTCCAAAACGGCTGGTGGAGGCGAATCGGGCGGATGCCGGCACTCTCACTACCTACGCATTGGGCCAACTCGTGCTCTGGCAACCAAAGGCTGCCTGGTCCGAGGCGGATGGCTCGCGACTGCTGCTTGAGGGAGAGGGCGGGACGTTGGCCATTGCCAATCCGACAACGGCACCCTACGGGACTGCGGCTCAGGAAGCACTCGAGGCCCTAGGGGTCTGGTCTAAGTTCCAAGACAGAATCGTCCGCGGTGAAAACATCGGACAAACCTTCCACTTTGTCGCCAGCGGAGCGGCCGATTTCGGGTTGGTAGCCTATTCTCAGATCCTCAACTGGGAACGTGCGAAGGGTTTCGTATGGCGGGTCCCACACAACCTCCACTCACCAATCCGTCAACAAGGCGTGGTCGTTGGTAACGGATCCGGCCGGTTGGCGGCGGTGGCCTTCATGAAATTTCTTACCAGCACTGAAGCAGCCCAGATTATCGCCCGTGATGGCTATCTGATCGAAGGAAAGCCGGAATGATGACGGACGATATTACCGCCCTGTGGGTAACCCTACGGCTGGCGCTAGTCTCCACCGTCATTCTGTTGCTGATCGGTACGCCAATCGCCTGGTGGCTGGCTCGATCCCGTGCCCCATTCAAGATACTGGTAGAAGCGTTGGTAGCATTGCCCCTCGTCCTCCCTCCTACGGTGCTCGGGTTTTATCTGTTACTGCTACTTTCCGCGGACGGGCCCGCCGGGGGATTTTGGCATACATTGACCGGCACCGGACTGGCCTTTACGTTTACCGGGCTGGTTATCGGTTCGGTGCTTTACTCCCTCCCGTTCGTGGTTCAGCCCCTGCAAAACGCCTTTGCCGCGATCGACGAACCCGTGCTGGAAGCCGCTAGCACGCTGCGAGCCGGGGGAATGGACCGTTTCTTCTCAGTGGCTCTGCCACTGGCCCGGTCCGGGTTGCTAACCGCCACCACCCTGGGGTTTGCCCACACCATCGGCGAGTTTGGTGTCGTGCTCATGATTGGCGGCAACATTCCCGGGAAAACCCAAGTACTTTCGATCGCCATCTATGATCATGTGGAGTCATTACAGTATGCCCAGGCGCACATATTGTCCGCCGGCCTGTTGGCGTTCTCCTTCATCATCCTGGTCTTGGTCTACCGGATGAATACTAGGGCCGGCGCCAGATCATGACCTCCGGTATCACCTTCCGGTTTCAGTTGCCGCTGGGCACCTTCGCACTCGACGTGGAGGGTAGTATCCCTGGTACCGGGGTGACCGCGCTGTTTGGTCGATCGGGGTGTGGAAAAACCTGCTTGCTACGGTGTCTCGCCGGTTTGGAGCGAGCGGACCCCGCTCAGCTAACGGTCAACGGTGTATGCTGGCACGACAGCGCGCGAGGCATCTTCCTGCCCCCCGGACAACGAGGCATCGGCTATGTCTTTCAAGAAGGGGCGTTGTTTCCTCACCTTCGTGTCCGTGCCAATCTCGCGTTTGGATTCAGGCGTTCAGCCCTGTTTCGGCGCCCAGAACGTTTCCGGCAAGTCGTGGAGTTGTTACAACTCGGCCCCCTCCTAGAGCGTCTTCCCGCTAATCTGTCGGGTGGCGAAAAACAGCGGGTAGCTATCGGTCGCGCGCTGCTTAACGACCCTCACCTGTTGCTCATGGACGAGCCTTTGGCCGCGCTGGACCGGGGTCATAAGCGGGAAATATTGCCGTTTCTCGAGTCCCTTCACCAGCAAGCGGAAATTCCGATCGTCTACGTCACCCATGATCCCGCTGAACTGGTTCGGATAGCGGACCATTTGATCCTTCTGGACCAGGGAAAGATTGCGGCCCAGGGGTTGCTGACCGAGCTCTCGACCCGGCTCGACCTTCCCATGGCCAGGGAGTCCGACGCGGGTGCGGTGATCGATACCCGGATCCTCTCCCATGACGATCGGTTTCACCTCTCCACGCTAGGTTTCCCCGGGGGGGAACTAATCGTAAGCTGGATCGACCGACCGGTGGGCAGCCAGGTCAGAATCCGCATCCACGCCAAGGACATCAGCCTGGTGCTGTCCCCACCCGGGCCAAGCAGCATCCTGAATGTCCTACCTGCCGTGGTAAAGGACATGGCGGTGCATGGACGCGGCCGCATGATTGTAAGGCTGGACTGCAGGGGCCTGTTACTGCTTGCCCGCATCACCGAAAAATCTTGCGAACGGCTAAGACTAACTCCCGGAATGGCGGTCTACGCGCAAATCAAAAGTGTGGCGCTAACGCTGTGATATCACCTGATTAACCCCGCACCAAAAGCTCCACTAACGGCGTGATCCTGGCGCCACCTCGCCAGCGATAAACCGCTCAACAATAAACGCGACGATTACCTCTGGCCGATTGATATCAAGCAATGGCAAGTGCGTATCAAAGGATTGCGGCTCATCGGTTGCAACCGCGATCACCCATGAGTCACTCGGATGAATCAGGGGTTTGCCAAGACTGGGCCGGTGCAATTCTATTTTGGGAAAGGACTCGTGACGAAACCCCTCGACCAGGATCAAATCCAATCGAGAACAATCAAACCGATTGAGAACTTCCTGTAGAACCGGATCACCTTCCGCCTCGGTATCCACCATCAATGCCCAGCGGCCACCAGAAACAACCAGCATTTCTCGGGCTCCCGCCTTGCGCAAAACATAGCTGTCCTTGCCGGGTTGATCTACCTCGAAGTTGTGGTGGGCATGTTTTACAACGCCAACCCGAAGTCCCTGATCACGCAACAGCGGAAGCAAGCTGGCAAGCAGGGTCGTCTTGCCGGTACCACTGTATGCACAGAACCCCAAAACAGGGATATTCATTTTCGATCCATTCTCCGTTGTGCTCCTGCTAAGGCCTTTACCACCCATGATATCAACTCATTGCAATTCTCGATAATCATCGAGTCCTTTAATGATGGGCGCCCACAACCCGGGGCAGTGGCGGAACTGTCACCCGATCCCGACACCCACTATAATGGCCTGGTTTTAGCGTATTGCGGCTTCAATTACACCCCATAACTACAACAACTTTTCTGGGAGGACCCTATCATGGGTAAAAAGGATAAACATTTCCCGATTGTCGCGGTTACCGGCTCATCAGGTGCCGGTACGTCAACCGTAAAAGAGGCGTTTGGGCACGTCTTCTTCAGAGAAAACATCAAGGCAATTCTCATCGAAGGGGACAGTTTTCACCGTTATGACCGTGACCAAATGAAACTGGCGGTGCAGGAAGCCCACAAGCAAGGTAGGACCTTAAGCCATTTCGGCCGGGACGCCAACTTGTTCGAGGACCTGGCCGAGTTGTTCAAGACCTATCGGAAAACCGGGGGTGGGAGACGACGTTACTACCTGCATACCAATGACGAGGCACAACCCTGGGGGCTGCGAGCAGGTCAGTTCACGCCCTGGGAGGAGATCACCGAGGCATCGGATTTACTCATGTACGAAGGATTGCACGGCGGGGTCAGCGAGGTCGCTCCTTACGTTGACCTGCTGATCGGCGTGGTGCCTATAATCAATCTGGAATGGATCCAAAAGATTCAGCGCGATATCCACTCCCGGGGTTATGCTCCTCAGGACGTAGTGACCACAATCAAGGAGCGCATGGACGATTATGTAGACTTCATTACACCTCAGTTCTCCCGTACCGATATAAATTTTCAGCGGATACCAACCGTCGACACCTCCAATCCGTTTATCGCCAGGGATGTTCCATCCGAGGATGAAAGCCTAGTGGTGATCCGCATTAAGAAACGGTTGATTAGGCAATACAACATCGATTTGACATTCCTGAAAAACATGATTGAACATTCGTTTATCTCAAGGCGCAATACACTGGTAGTACCCGGGCCGAAGATGGGTCTTGCCATGGAGATTCTGGTCACACCAATCATCGAGGATCTGGTTTCCAGGAGCCCGGGCTACAGCAAGAAAGAAAAGAAAAACCCGCTTTCGAATAACAGATCCTAAACCACGGCTCTCCGCCTGGCAGCTGAATCACCCTTTAGGCCGGGGCGGCACGGTACTTGGTTGCGATCAACCGTTATTCGTTACGGGAGGGTGCTACGCAAGTCATGAGCTGGGCACAACCGACCCAAAGGCTAGCGAGGATCGGCCCAAACGGCGCGGTTATGAAGATCCTGGATGGGTCTGGCATTGTTACCCAACAGGCTTTGAAATGCCGCCAGCTGTTGGGGTGAAGCCTCCAGTGGCGACCCCATGACAAACCAAGTCACGCCCTCGGAACAGGGTGGGGTGGTGAGGGAGCCTTCGTAGCGGAAATAGCTCCGATCGGACGGCAGTAAAAACGACGGCTTTATTCCTACCCGGCGATAGTAATGACTCTCTCCCGGCTGCGCCGGGAGATACTCTCCAAGCCGCTGCAGCATCGCATTGAACCTTCTGCCTGCGACCACTGGGATGGCAAGAATGCCCAACTTTCCTGCGCCGTCTCTGTGAAGTAACTGGATCTCCATCTCTCCCCGGCGCCCATTCACCACGTGCTCCCCCGGGGTATGAAACAAAAACTCCATCAACTCATAGCGTTGAGTCCCGATTTTTAGAAAACTGCCGCGGGGATAGGTAACGCGAACGGTATGACCATCATGGGTAATCTGCAGTGGAGTGCTTCTATACTGCATGGACAGCGCCGGCATGCGGCGGGGGGTAAACTGCCGAATCTCAATGGGAGACTGGTGCTGCCCCCTTGAACAGAGAACAAACGAAGGCGACAACTCACCCCAGTGAGCGGGTCCCGAATCCCCGGCGTAGCTCCAATCCGTCGGACTTGCGGCCTGTGTGACCAATGGGATGGTCACCAGAATATACCGGGAAAAGGAAATAATTTTGTTATTCAACGACTTCTAACCTGATCAAACGCCTAGACAAAGGCAACGGCTGGCTTAGCTAAGCATAGCCAGAATAGCCGGGTAGTCCAACTACGCGAATGATAATTCCACCGTGTCACCCGGAGCTACCCGAAGATTGTTGCACACAAGGTAGCGCGGTAAATTGCCGCGCGCTTACCGGCGGTCAAAGACCGCGATTGCCGATTCGGTCACAGGCGTCCGTCTAATCACGCACCCTGCTTTAGGATGCTGCCCGGGATGGAATAGGTGACGAACTGGTGACAAAGGGTGGGTAGGTTGAAGAGGGTCTTCAAGCTGTCTGGGGAGACCACGGCATAACCAAGACGCCAGCGCGGGTGCATACTAACCGCAGGGTGATGCTCCACCAAGGAGGAGTAACACTCGCTTTTAAGGGGAAGCATACCGTCGGCTGAAAGGCGAAGATCTGCTCCATTGGTTCGGACAGGTACGCGGTGAGATACTGAACGACGATAAGCCGCTGCTGGTTTGCTGTATAGCTTAGATGACCCTAGATCCCCCATGGAGCATGACAACCAGTTCGGCTTCGCTGCGGCTGAGCCCCAGTTGCTCCACCAGTTCCGCAGGTGACGCCCCCTCATGAACCAGTTGAATGGCCTTGCCGTAAGGTTGTCCTGGCGGCTGTCTGGACTCACCAATCTGTTGTCGACTATCTGCGCTGCGACCCTGCTTCTCCAACTGAGCCACCCGTTGGTCAGCGCCTACCGCCCCCGCGCACAGCGCACCGATGTCGGCCTGCAGTAGTCCGATCAGGCGTTGTTGTTTACGCAGTTCTCGCCGCTGAGAAAATATGAGAACAAACTGGACCACCAGCCCCGTGGCCAGCAGAACCGCCATACCGGTTGTCGCGATCAGTATGTTTGACATGCGTCCTCCTTTTAGGCGTAGTCGTCTATGATCGGGGATTCCCGTTCGCCAGGAATCCGCTCCCCCTGCCTATCCTGACTGTCCTCTTTCCGCTCGCGCTCCCGGCGCTGGCCCTGCCGCTGCTCCCGGCGAACCGGCCAGAGCGGCTTGATGGGAGCGGGTTCCGTGACATTAGCCATTTTCCCACCTCACCCCCGTGGAGTCCCCTTCCTTAGCCACGGGCAACTTCGCACCATTCCTCTTCGGTCAGCAGCACGTTAAGGTCGACCACAATCAAGAGCGATTTGCCTACTGTTGCAACCCCCTGGATGTACCGGGAGTTTTCTTCATTGCCTACGTTGGGTGTGGGATCAATCTGGGAGCTCTGCAAGTCCACGACTTCTGCTACGCTGTCCACCAGCATGCCAACCACCTGACCTTCGGATTCGATGATCAGGATGCGGGTTGAATCGGTGATTTCACCCGACGACAGACCGAATCTGCCCCGGGTATCGATTACGGTAACCACGTTGCCACGTAAATTGATAATCCCCAGCACGTAAGGAGGGGCACCCGGCACCGGAGCAATTTCGCTGACTCGGAGTACCTCCTGCACCTGCATTACGTCTATTCCATAAGTCTCGTCCATGAGCCGGAAGGTGACTAACTGGATGATTGGATCACTCTCATGGCTCTGCGCGGTATTGGCTGTCATTTTTTCTCCTTTCCGGGATCAACCGAGACTGTCAAATTTCAATCGCTTATTTGCAATCCAAGAACACTAAAGCATTTTTCGTGCCCACTATGATGAATGCCCAGGCAAACCACCATGAGGTTATACAAACCATCACCCACCCAGTGCATATCCGATCGCTAATTCAGGTAAATCGGTGTTATTCGCCGTTAGCTTCCCGCGCTTTTCCGATGCGTCCGCGAACCCGCTCGCGCATCGCCGCCATAATGACCAAGGAAACGCGGCGGTTAGCCTGCCTGCCTGCCTCGTCATAGTTATCGGCAATAGGCCGAAACTCCCCATATCCGATAGCCGCCATGCGCGTTGAATCCACCCCTAGCTTGGTAAACAGATGTACCACGCTGGCTGCCCGAGCCGCGGAGAGTTCCCAGTTGGACGGGAAGGAAAGGGTGTTAATAGGTACATTGTCGGTATGCCCCTCGACATGAATATCATTTGGCAATGGCCTTACAATCGCCGCCACATCGCGCAACAACTTGAAGGCTGCGGGAGAAAGCCGCGCACTGCCGCTCTCAAAGAGCATCTTGCTTTTCATCTCCACCTCTATACCCCTATCCGTCTGGGTAACACTCACCAGCTTCTGATCCATAAATACACTCAATGCCTCACGCAGTGCGGCACTAACTTCATCGATGGACGCGAGTTGCCCATCACCGGGTCCTTCCAGGGGCACGTTATCGGACTCGGGTAAAACCTCGGGCGATTCAGTCCCCGACGATGCGTACGCCCCTTCGCTTGGAACAATCGAACGCACTTCGTCGCCAATCTGCATGGGATCGTCGTGGGTCGCGGATTGCACGAACGCCTTGGTCAGCGTATTGGAGAGCACCCGGTACTTACCTTCGTTGACCGAGGAAATCGAGTACATCACTACAAAAAAGGCAAATAACAGGGTGATGAAATCGGCATAGGAAACCAGCCAACGCTCATGGCTGCCCTGTTCTTCGGGTTTCTTCCTGCGGGGCACGTTAGACTACTCCCTGCTCCCGAAAACCAGCGGCAATGGCAAACAGCACAAGCGTACCGAGATGAAAATTCATCATTTCTGATATCCCTGCAACTTGGATTCGATATTTCTTGGATTTTCTCCTTCGGCGATGGCCACGATTCCCTCGATGATCATTTCCTGATAGTGCGACTTGCTCATGGCTACCGAGCGCATCTTGTTGCCGAACGGCAACAGAAACAGGTTGGCAAATCCCACGCCGTAGATCGTGGCAACAAATGCCGTGGCGATCCCACTGCCCAGCTTGCCGGGGTCGGCCAGATTCTGCATGACATGAATCAACCCCATCACCGCACCAATAATTCCGATGGTCGGCGCATACCCCCCCATCGACTCAAACACCTTGGCCGCCTGGAGGTCATGCTGCTCCCGGCTATCCAGCTCCACCTCGAGGATGTTCCTGATCGCCTCGGGCTCACTACCATCGACCAGTAACTGCATACCTTTGCGAATGAATAAGTCAGGCTCTCTTTCGGCCACCTCCTCTAGTCCCAGCAGACCCTCCTTACGGGCAACATTGCTCCAGTTGACGAGCTTCTTAATGGTGGGTTCCACCAAAATCCGCGGTGGCCAAAAAACGCTGCCTGACTGACGAATCGCATGCAAAAATACCGAGAACGGTGACTGCAGCATGGTGGCGCCCAGGGTGCCACCAACCACGATCACCAGCGCCGGACCATTGAGCAAGGTGCCAAGATGGCCGCCTTCCAGCGCATTTCCGCCAATAATCGCGCCAAACGCAAGGACGACCCCCAGAACGCTGAGCAGATCCATCTCAGCTTTCCCTGACAATCATGGGTCCGATATCCGGCAACGACAGCACCCGATCAGAAAGGCCGGACTTTTCCACTGCCTGGGGCATACCGTAGACGACACAACTCGCCTGGTCCTGTGTCCAAACCGTGGCGCCTTTCTGTTTCAGTAGTTGAGCCGCCTGCTTTCCGTCAGCCCCCATACCGGTCATGACAACGGCCAACACCTTATCGGAAAAGACGTGAGCAGCCGAACTCATGGTCACATCCACACTAGGCCGATAGGTCTGCCCCGGACTGCCGTCGTATATGCGCACCACGGTACCGGCCTTTCGTTGTTCTACTACCATCTGTTTGCCGCCTGGAGCCAACAACGCCACACCGGGGCGAAGTGGGTCCCCATCAGCGGCCTCCTTGACCGATATCGCACATTGGGCATTGAGCCGCTGCGCGTAGGCAGGTGTAAAGCTTGCCGGCATATGAACAATGAGTAGCACGGGAAGTGCAAAACCCGCAGGCAGGGCCGTGAGCACCTTCTGGATGGCCGTCGGTCCTCCGGTGGAGGCACCAATGACCACCAGTCGGTAATGGCCCTTACGGGCGCCATCCGCGACATGAACACGACTGATAGCCGGGCGGGGGGCAATTCGACCAGGCACGGCCCTTCCCAGGGTCAGCACTCGGTCCGGCAACAGGGTACCCATGACATCCCGGTAGCCACCCCCGTGTTCCATCCGCTTTGGGAGAAAATCGACCGCACCCGCATCGAGCGCATTGAGCGTCGCCTCTGCACCCTCCTGGGTATAGGCGGAAAACATAATGATAGGAGTGGGCGTTTCGGCCATGATCCGTTTGACCGCGCTAATGCCATCCATCACCGGCATCTCCACGTCCATGGTGACCACATCAGGGCGCAGGCGTCGGACCTCGGTGATTGCGGAAATTCCATCTCCGGCCGTGCCAACTACCTGAATCGCGGGCTCTCTTTGCAGTATCTCGCTGATTCGACGCTGAAAGAAAACCGAGTCGTCGACGACCAGAACCCGGACCTTGGTGTTCATGGTGCCACCTCATCAACGCCTGCGGACATACTTCCTCATCAGCCCGGGGACATCCAATATCAGCGCGATCTTCCCATCACCGGTAATCGTCGCGCCCGCCATGCCATCCAAACCTTGAAGCAACGCGCCCAGGGGTTTGATCACCACCTCTTCCTGCCCAATCAGGTAGTCAACCACCAAACATACCTGCTTACCCCCCACATTCACGACTACCACGTGACCATTCCCTTGCCCCCCGCTCCGTGACTGGTCGATGAGCCATTCCCGCAGATAAAACAATGGCAGTGCGCGCTCTCTCACCATAATGGTCAGTTGTCCGTCCACCACGTTGGTACGACGGAGATCGAGATTAAAGATTTCCACAACACTTGAAAGGGGCAACGCGAACGACTGGTTTCCGAGCACCACCATCAATGTAGGAAGAATAGCTAGCGTCAGCGGCAATTTGATGGTAATGGTGCTGCCCACACCCAGTTCCGAGTCGATCTCTACCGAACCATTCATCTGAGTAATGCGGGTCTTCACGACATCCATCCCCACACCCCGTCCAGAGACATCGGAGATCTGTGTCTTAGTGGAAAACCCCGGTTGAAAAATGAGGTTGTAACAGTCCCTCTTATCCAAGCGCTGGGCGGACTCTTGATCCATCATCCCCTTTTCGACCGCCTTTAACCGCAGTACGTCGGCATCCATGCCCCGTCCGTCATCGGCAATCGACAGCAGGATATGGTCCCCTTCCTGAGCGGCGGAAAGAACCACCCGTCCCTGCTCGGGTTTGCCGGCCTCTTTCCGCTCGGTGGGGGTTTCAATACCGTGATCAACGGCGTTTCGAACCAGGTGAACCATGGGATCGGCCAAGGCTTCAACTAAGTTCTTGTCTAGATCGGTGTCCTCACCATACATCTCGAGGTTGATCTCTTTTTTTAGACTCCGGGCCAAATCACGCACCACCCGGGGAAACCGCCCGAAGACCTTCTTGATAGGCTGCATACGGGTCTTCATCACGGAGTTCTGCAGATCCGCCGTCACCAGATCCAGATTGGCCACCGCTGTAGCCACCTCTTCGTCCCCTAATCTGGATTTGAGTGTGGCCAGCCGGTTGCGAACCAGCACCAACTCGCCCACCATGTTCATGATTTCATCGAGTCGGGCGGTATCCACCCTGACCGTCGTGTCCGTCTTCTGGGGCATCTTACCGCTTTCCCTGCTCTCGGCAGTGGGGCTGCTTGTTGCCCCAGAGGCAGGCCGTTCGACTTCTGCACGACTTGTGGACGCCACTACCGGTGTCGCAGCCTCCACATCGGGTACGGTCGGGCTAGCCACATTATCCGGTGCCGGCGCGATAAGTCTTTCGTTCCCATTGGCGGCCGCTTGCTTCGGCACCCCGGTGTGTTTACCGGGTCCATGGAGTTCATCGAGCAGCTTCTCAAACTCCGCTTCGGTGATTTCATCGCTCGCACTGTCCACCACTGACTCGCCCTTGGGGGGCAGGGCGCTGTGCTTACCCGGACCATGCAACTGATCCAGCAGGGCTTCAAATTCATCCTCGGTTATCTCATCGGATTCCGCTGCCGATTCCTGGGGGGCCGCTTCCGGTGCCACACTGTCTTCCACCGGCCCGGGCACTTGGGCCTCATTGCAAGCTATCGGCTCCGGTGCCTCGCTTGCTTTCGGGACGGCCTCGGGGGCCGGTTCCGTCATACCCGGCTTGGCCAACCCGTTCAACGACTCGAGTAACTGGGGATCCGCCTCGGCCGGTACCTCGCCCGCCCGGACCGCCTCGAACATGCCATTGACGATATCCAGGACATTGAGCATGGTGTCCATCAACCCGGCGTCGACCTTGCGCTGTCCCTGTCGCAACACATTGAACACATCTTCGGCGCGGTGGCAGACGTTAACCAGCGGATCGATACCGAGGAATCCGGCCCCTCCCTTGATGGTATGAAACCCACGGAAAGCCGCATTCAATAGATCATAATCATCCGGACGCTGCTCCAAATCCAGCAGCTGCTCGTTGAGCTGCTCGAGTATTTCACCGGCTTCTATCAAGAAATCCTGGAGGATTTCGTCATCCACATCAATGGCCATTGGTTGCCACCTCTAAGTGCTGGTTACCGCCTCCGAGTGGGCTACTCATCAGAAACCCAAGCTAGAAAGGAGATCGTCCACATCATCCTGACCGCTCATGACATCGCCTTGATCTATGCCCGGAATCACCGGACCTTCCAGTTTTTCTGAATCAGGTTTCAGGTTGGCTGCCGTCGCCCCTGAAATCCGCACCAGGTGCACCAGTTTTTCCTCGACATCCTTTATCAGCGTAATTACCTGCCGGATTATCTGCCCGGTAAGATCCTGAAAATCTTGTGCCATAAGCACATCGGAGAGCTTTTCATGGAGTTCATCGGCATGATCGCCCGTGGTCTGGAGAAAACCGAGCAAATTCCGGCTAAGCTCCCGAAACTCATCCACCGAAAGCTCTCGGCCCTGGAAACGTTTCCAGTCAAAACTGAGATCGCGCGCCTTCCTGCCTAATTCGCCGGCCAGTGGCAAGCTAGCCTCGACTGCGGCGAGGCTGGTGTTCGCGGCCTGCTCGGTCATGTTGATGACATAGCTGAGCCGCTGGCTGGCATCAGGCATCTCGTGTTCCGCCAGATGCACGATTCGAGAGTCAAGCAAAAAACCGTTGATGGCGTCGTGCAAGTCCCGGGTAAGTCTTCCTACTTCCTTAAACAATCCGCTGGTCGCCTGGTCGGTCAGCATGGCGAAGGTCTTGTCTGCCTCGATCTGATCTCCACTTTCGAGTTGCCTGACCAGGGTCTTGGCCAAATCCAGGCGGGTATCGGTCTTGGTATGGCATGACCGGGCCGCTTCCTGGGCGGTCATGCCTGTACTCGCTCGAAAATCTTGCTGATTTTCTCATTCAGGGTTCCGGCGGTGAACGGCTTGACCACGTAGCCGTTGACACCTGCCTGAGCCGCCTCAATGATCTGTTCCCGCTTGGATTCCGCGGTAACCATGAGCACTGGTAAGCTGGCCAGCGCCGGATCGGAGCGCACGGCCTTCAACAAGTCTATCCCGGTCATGCCCGGCATATTCCAATCGGTGATGAGGAAGTCGAAACTACCTGAACGCAGCATTGGCAGGCCGGTATTGCCATCGTCCGCCTCTTGGGTGTTGGTGAATCCAAGATCCCGCAACAGGTTTTTTATGATCCTCCTCATCGTGGAGAAATCATCCACGATGAGAATCTTCATGTTCTTATCCAACACAGCCTCCGAATTCGATGCTTTGGTTTCAACTAAAGAGTTGCCGGTTCATAGTTCCGAAACATCGGACAGCCAGTCTGAAAGCCTCGACCGTAGCCGGAGCGTTGCCTGACTATGAATCTGACAGACTCGTGATTCACTTACTCCGAGCACCTTCCCTATCTCGCGTAGATTAAGTTCTTCGTCATAGTAGAGCGCAATCACCAACCTTTCCCGTTCCGGCAAACCCGCGATGGCGTCCGCCAAAGCGCGCTTGAATGCATCCCGCTGCATTCCGTCAAACGGTCCGCTGAGAGTGCTGTCCGAGCGCTCCGGAGGCAGCTCTCCCACCGCTTGAAGATCTTCCAAACTAAAAATCCGGCAGCCAGACGCATCTTTCAAGATCTTGTGGTACTCCGGCAGCGACATGCCCAACACCTCGGCAACCTCCACATCGCGCGCATCCCGCCCTTGCTCGTTCTCGATCTCCCGCATGGCGTTAGCCACTAACCGCGCCTTGCGGTGCACCGACCTCGGAGTCCAGTCACTGCGTCGTATCTCGTCCAGCATGGCACCGCGAATACGAATACCGGAGTAGGTCTCAAAACTCGCACCCTGGCTTGGGTCATAGTTTCTGCTCGCCTCCAGAAGTCCGATCATGCCGGCCTGGATTAAATCATCGGCCTGAACATTGGGTGGTAGTCTGTTCATCAAGTGATAAGCGATTCGCTTTACCAGCGGTGCGTGTTTGATAACCAGAGCCTCGGAGTCGAACTCCTGTTCCTGTACAGATGCATAGGTCGCTAAGCCGTTCACCTTCAAATCTCCCCAATTTGACTCGAATATTGAATAAGGCGCTCCACGAAGAACTGAAGATGACCACTTACCCCTCCGGGTACGGGCCATGTATCGGCTTTCTTCGCAAGATTCTTGAATGACTGCGCAGACCGGCTGCGCGGGAACGCATGTACCACCGGGCGCTGACTCCTGACTGCCTTGCGCAGCGCCTCGTCGTACGGGATACATCCGGCGTAACCGAGCATGACATCCAAGTACCGGTCGGTCACCCGTAATAACTTGTCGTAAAGCGCCTTGCCCTCCTGGGCGCTGCGCGCCATATTGGGGAGCACACGAAAGTGCTCCACCCCGTATTCCCGGTTCAGAAGTTTGATAAGGGCATAGGCGTCAGTGATCGAGGCGGGCTCATCGCAGACCACTACGATCACTTCCTGAGCGGCTCGGCTAAAGCTGACGACGCTGTCCGAAATACCTGCCGCGGTATCCACGATAAGGACGTCCAGATCACCTCCGAGATCAGCAAACGCATGAATCAGCCCGGCATGCTCCGCTTCGCTGAGTTCCGCCATGCGCTGCACTCCCGAGGCGGCGGGGGCCACATGGATGCCTGCGGGTCCCTCCACTAGCACTTCCCGCAGGCTCATCTCCCCGGTCAGAACATGAGAGAGGTCATGTTCGGGATGTAATCCCAGGACGACGTCGATATTCGCAAGGCCGAGATCCGCGTCCAACAGCAAGACTCGCTTACCTTGATCCGCCATCGCTATCGCCAGATTGACCGAGACATTGGTCTTTCCCACTCCACCCTTGCCGCCAGTTACCGCGATCACCTGCACGGGCTCGGGCCTTACCATGCGTCGCAGTCCCGTGGCCTGGTCTGTTACCGGATTAACCATGAGCATTGGTACCCACACCTCCCAGAGCCAGCGCCAGATAGGATTCGTTGAATTCCGTGCCTCGCTCCCGGCCCAGGGTCAGACACCGGTTCACGAGGGTATTTGCTCTCGCCAAATGGATATCCTCCGGAACTTTTTGTCCATCCGTGAAATACGCCAGCGGTAAGCGCGAGCGGATGGCAGCGGAGAGCGCACCGCCTAGCGATGCCGCCTCGTCCACCTTGGTAAGGATGCAACCACCGACTGGGGTCTCACCGAACGCCTTGATTGCCTGCTCTAGGGCGGATTGCTGCGTGGTTGCGGAGAGGGTGAGAAAACTCTTTACCGGACGTGCACCCGAGGTAAGAAACGAGAGCTGTTCACTGAGCCGCACGTCCCGCTGACTCATCCCGGCGGTATCGATCAATACCAATCTTTTGTTGGACAAAACATCAAGGGCTGCGCGCAACTCTTCGGGGGTGGACGCCGAGCGCACCGTCACGTCAAGTATCTTGGCGTAGGTATTGAGCTGCTCCTGGGCACCGATTCGATAACTATCGGTGGAAACCAGCGCCAAGCTGCGATGACCATGGCGCAGAACGTAACGAGCCGCGAGTTTGGCAACGGTAGTGGTTTTGCCAACCCCGGTGGGACCGATGAGGGCCACGACACCTCCCTCGTCGATCAGGCTCTCCCCAGCTACTGGTAGCTCCGAGGCCAACCCATGCAAAGCTTTGCGCCAAGCCTGATCCGGAACCTCGATATCCGCCACCTGCTGTACCAGCCGGTTGCAGATATCAGGACTCAGATCCAGTCCCATCAGTTTCCTGAACAGCTCCCGCCGCTGAGGGTGACGATCACCCATGTCTTTCCAAGTGAGCTCCGAAAGCTGGTTCTCCATCAACCGCCGCAGCGCCTTCATCTCCTGGCGCATCTCGATCAGTGCCGGCTCCTGGCTCCACTCCACACGCACCGGAGGAATCTTGGTGCCGGATACGCCATTGAGGGTGGTCGGTGTGATTGGTTCCGATTGCTGGAAACGCGCATCGGACTTGAGAGGAGAAACCGGCTCACCAGCCTTTTCCCTCGGGAGGCTGAAAGCGCTCTCGTCGTAATCCATGGCGGCGACCAGTTCCACACCGCCGTCCGTCGACTTGTTCGACAGAATCACCGCATCCGGTCCGAGGGTTTCACGCACCTGGCGAAGCGCCTGGCGGATGTCACTTGCAAAAAAGCGTTTGATCTTCATGTCCTGCCTTATTCCGAGTCACGTGGTCCGGCGTGGGCGAGCGAAACGATGTTCGCTATGCAACGGCTTTGGCCGTTACCGCCCTGCCTTACTTACCCACGGTGGCGACAACCTTGATACGACGGTTGTCCGGAATTTCGTTGTAGGACAGTACCCGCATACCCGGCACGCTGTGCTTCACGAACTTGGCCATCCAGGACCTGATTACCGCGGCGACCAGCAGGATACTTTGCTGCCCCGCGATTTCCTGTTGGTTGGCGCTCTCAATCAGAGCCTTTTGCAACTGCTCAGCCAGTCCGGGTTCAAACCCCACTGTCCCTTCATCCGTGGGCTGCAGCGTTTTTTGCAAGATCTGTTCCAAACTCGGATCTAGCACAACGACAGGAATTTCTTCAACAGGACCAACAAGTTGCTGAACGATATTACGAGACAGCGCAATTCTGGCACTGGCGGTAAGTGCGCCGATGTCTTGACTCTGGGCGGCATGCTCCGCCAAGGTTTCGGCGATTGTCCGGATATCACGGATGGCAACCTTTTCCTGCAACAGGTTTTGCAGCACCTTCAGTACCTGGCCCAGCGACAGTCGCTGAGGTACCAGGTCTTCCACCAATTTCGGCGCGGAGCGAGCTAACTGATCCAGGAGCTGTTGAACCTCCTCATGGCCGATCAGCTCATGGGCATTGGACTGAAGTATCTCGCTGAGATGGGTAGCGACCACGGTACTGGCATCCACCACCGTGTAGCCGAGGGTCTGCGCATGGTCTCTCTGGTCCGGCTCAATCCAGATCGCATCCAACCCAAATGCGGGATCTTTTGTCTCGACGCCGGGTAAGGTACCGAAAACCCGGCCCGGATTGATTGCCAGATTGCGTTCCGGGTGAATCTCCCCTTCGCCCATGCAGGCTCCGTTAAGCGAGATTCGATAACCGCTGGGGCTGATGTCCAGGTTATCCCGGATATGCACGGGTTGAATGAGAAACCCGAGCTCCTGGGACAGC
>JAGRGP010000038.1 GCA_020445415.1 Gammaproteobacteria bacterium
TCAAGATGGCCTTCGCGCTGCTCGGCCATATGCGCGGTGGGCCGGCCAAGGCGGCCGTGGTTGCCTCGGCAGCCACCGGTCTGATCTCCGGCTCTTCCATTGCCAATGTCGCTACTACCGGCACCTTTACCATCCCCTTGATGAAGCGGGTCGGATTTCCCGGAGTCAAAGCGGGTGCGGTTGAAGTTGCCGGATCCACCAATGGGCAACTCACCCCGCCAGTCATGGGGGCAGCAGCCTTTCTCATGATCGAATATGTAGGAATTTCCTATATTGAAGTCATCAAGCACGCCTTTCTACCGGCGATTATTTCCTACATTGCGCTGGTGTACATCGTGCACCTGGAAGCACTCAAGGCCGGTATGACGGGCCTGCCCAAGCGGACACAGAGTACGCTCGCCCAGAAACTAATGACCTTTGCCGCGATCGTAACCGGTACCTGCCTGATTGGGCTGATTGTCTATTACGGTATCGGGTGGATAAAGGATTATACCGGCGAAGCGGCAATCTACATTGTTGCCGCGGGTGTGCTCGCCGCTTATGTGGCGCTGGTGGCCTATTCCGCGCGTTATCCGGAGCTGGCGATGGACGATCCCAACAGTCCGCTCCTGGAGCTTCCTGAAATTGGCCCAACGGTTAAGGTAGGCCTCTACTTTCTGCTGCCCATCGTGGTACTGATGTGGTGTTTGGTGGTAGAGCGCTTCTCCCCGGGGCTTTCTGCCTTTTGGGCAACATTGTTCATGATCTTGATCGTTCTGACCCAACGCCCATTGCAGGCGATGTTTCGTGGCCGTTCCGCTGCCGGGATGTGGTACCAGGGGATTACGGAATGTATCAATGGTTTGGTCCACGGGGCCAGAAACATGATCGGTATCGGCGTTGCCACCGCGGCCGCCGGCATCGTCGTGGGCACCATCACCCTAACGGGGATCGGCCAGGTTATGGTGCAGTTCGTCGAATTTATCTCCGGCGGAAATCTGATGGCAGCGCTCATCTTCACCGCAATGATCTGTATCATTCTCGGGATGGGGCTGCCAACGACCGCCAACTATATCGTAGTATCCAGCCTGATGGCACCAGTCGTCGTATCGCTCGCAGCCAGTAACGGGCTGGTCGTCCCACTGGTGGCTGTACACATGTTTGTCTTCTACTTCGGGATACTGGCGGATGACACGCCCCCTGTCGGCCTAGCGGCCTTCGCCGCGGCGGCAATCGCCAAGAGCGATCCAATCAGGACCGGCGTACAGGGGTTCATGTACGATATTAGAACAGCCATCCTGCCGTTTTTGTTCATCTTCAATACCGAGTTGTTAATGATCGGTATCGCCAACTGGTTCGAACTGCTCTTGGTAATTTCCAGCGCCGTCGTGGCCATGCTGCTGTTTGCCGCCGCCACACAAGGCTATTGGCTGGTCCGCAGTCGCATTTGGGAATCTCTGGCACTGCTGCTGGTGGCGTTTACCCTATTCCGGCCAGGGTATTGGTGGGACATGGTTTATGAACCCATTGAAACCCTCAAACCCACCCGCATCGAGGCACTTGCCGAACAAGTTCCCGATAACGGTAAGCTTCAGATGCTGGTCTCGGGAGAAAATCTGGACGGCAAGCAGGTCAGTAAAGTCATCCGCCTGCCGATGGGTCCCGCGGGGACTGGACCGGAGCGATTGATGAATGCCGGACTGGAGACCCGCTTGGAGGCGGACCGGGTCTTGGTCGACAATATCGTCTTCGGCAGCGCAGCGGAACAGGTTGGATTGGACTTTGATTGGGAGATTACCGGGCTTCAGGTAGCGGCCGAGCGGCCACCTAAGCATCTGATGTTCATCCCCGCTCTGCTCTTGCTGGGCGTTATCGCCATGCTCCAGAAACGCCGCTCATCCAGTTCTCGAGAAACGATATCACCGGCTTGAGCAGATGCAGGTTGACCGCCTGCCTGCTGATGATAGATCGGCAAAAAGTAATTCCGACGGGAAAAGAAGCAGGGTAAGGACATGTTCAAAAAAATATTGCTACCCATCGACCTTCAGGAGACGGCTCTGGCTGCCAAAGCCACCCGGATTGCGGTTAGCGAATCCCGTCAGCACGGCGCTGAAATATACCTGTTGGCGGTAGTTCCAGGATTCGGCATGCCGGTCATCGAGTCATTTTTCCCCGATGACACCATGCAGAAGGTATCGCGGGAGGTCGAGTCGGAGCTCAAACGCTTCATCGCCGCCAATTTCCCCCCCGAGATCTCTGTTCATCCGGTTATCAGCCAAGGAAGCCCGGTAGAGCAAATTCTCGCGGAATGCCGGCTGCTGAAGGCCGACCTGATCATCATTCCCTCACACAACAAGAACCTTGGGCAGGTGCTGCTAGGTTCTTGTGCTTCAGGGGTGGTGAGTCAGGCTAACTGTACCGTTATGGTGGTTAAGGGTTGACTCGGCCAGCGTTCAAGATCGGCGATTAGTGGCGCCGGTATGCAACGGAGAACGGGAATCCGGTCGTCCATTCCCAAATTCTGGCTGTTCATCGCCGCCGTTTTGGTCTTTTATGGGGGCTATTACTGGGGTAACCGGCACGCGCCAAAGGTATCGGCGCACAAGGTACTGCGGTTGATCGAACCTGCTGTTGCCATCTCATCCGTAAAGCTTCAAGACCAGTACGGTAACCGATTTACCGAGGAACGCTTTAAGGATCACTGGAATCTCGTCTTATTTGGATATACCCGTGCTACCGAAACAAACCGCGAAACCCTGTATCTCGCCACCCGGGTAATCAACCGGTTAGCGGATATCCCGGATCTGCAACGCGCTACCCGGGTCATCTTCGTGAGTCTCGATTCCGAATACGATACACCGGCCGTGCTGAAGACATTCATCGACTATTTCAGTCCCGAGTTTCTCGCGCTTACCGGTAATCCGGGGGAAGTCCACGCACTGGCCAGTCAGCTGGGGGTCAGGTATGGAAAACCGCGGACCACGATGGGGACTCTGCATATCGATCACAGCACCAGTATCGGCTTGATCGGCCCGGACGGAAAGCTCAGGGGGCTGTTTACCGGATTGGTCGATGAGGTTAGTATCGCGTCCGACCTGAAGCAGCTGTCGGAGCGGTATTTGAATTGAACACGTCATCTAACTCAGCCCGGAAACGATCGAGCCTGCTGGATCGGCTGTTCGCCGGATTGCTTTATCTCACGCCCCACCACTTGCTATCCCAGTTGATGTACTGGGTTACCCGTTGCGAATGGCCCCCCTTGAAGGATGCCATGATCCGTGCAGCCATTCGGCTTTATCGTGTGGATATGGAGCAGGCAGTCCAAACGGACCCGCAAGACTACCCCAGTTTCAATGCCTTCTTTACCCGTGCCCTTAAACCGGCGGCACGTCCGTTGGCAACCGGCGATGAGGTGATTGCCTGCCCGGTCGACGGCACGGTCAGTGAGACCGGGACCATTGACGGTTCAACCATTGTACAGGCCAAAGGTGTCCACTATTCGCTGGAGGCACTGTTGGGTGGGGATGAACGCTTAGCGATGCGGTTTCGCAACGGCAGCTTTGCGACCTTGTACCTTTCACCCCGGGATTACCACCGCATTCACATGCCTGTAAATGGACGCTTGGAATGTATGATCCATATCCCGGGACGACTATTCAGCGTCTCTCCCTCGTCCACTCGAACCATCTCCGGGATATTTAGCCGCAACGAGCGTGTTGTCAGCCTGTTTGAGACGCAGGCCGGTCCCATGGCAGTAATCATGGTGGGCGCTATCTTCGTGGCCAGCATGGATACCGTTTGGGCTGGGACGGTAGCTCCCAGATCAAGAGCCTGTAGTCACTGGTATTATGGGAAAGGGGCATCTTCGGTCCCCAGTCTAGATAAGGGGGCTGAAATGGGACGGTTCAATATGGGATCTACGGTGATTCTTCTATTTCCTAAAGATACCATTACATGGGACCACGAGCTTCGACCGGGCGTCGAAGTACGGATGGGCGAAGGGATTGGGACAGTTGATCCCCGCTAGCGGGCAGACTCTAACGGGCGATCCGGATGCTCTCGGCTCGGGCGTTTCCATAATTGCCTGACAATGCCCACCGTTCAAGCCAACCCCGGCGGAAACGCCAATACCTGGTCGATGTGCTGTGCACCGACCATACCCATCAACAACCGATCAACCCCTAGTGCCACACCTGCGCAGTCGGGCAATCCACCGCTATCCAATGCCGACAGAAAGCGCTCATCCAGAGGAACCGCCGGCAATCCTCTGCGCCGACGGTAGCGAAGCTCGGCCTGAAAGCGGCGCCGCTGCTCCGCTCCGTCATTTAACTCATGAAACCCGTTAGCGAGTTCGACCCCGTCAAGATAGAGTTCGAACCGCTCCGCCAATGGCGGCGTACCGGGTCGAATCCTGGCTAACGAAGCCTGACTGGCCGGGTAGTCGTAAACGAAGCACATACCCGTTCCCAGGGCGGGCTCGATGCAGTGGGTCATAAGCAGGTCTAGCCAGGCATCACGATCCTCCAGCTGCAGCTTATCCAGCCCCCCTATCCCGCACGCCCCGGCGGCATGGCGCAGCGCATCCACGGGTGCCACCAGAGGATCAATGCCGATGTGATGCAGAAACAGCTCACGGTAACTGAAACGTTGTTCGTGTACCGAATCGGGTAGCACTGTCCTGATGAGTTCTGCGACCTCATCCATCAGCCGATGGTGGTCTATTCCAAGGCGGTACCACTCAAGCAGGGTGAACTCGGGGGCGTGCATAGAGCCCAGTTCACCATTGCGAAACACCTTGCAAATCTGGAATATCGACCCACAGCCCGCGCACAGCAGGCGCTTCATGGCAAATTCTGGTGAAGTGTGTAGATATAAACGCTTGCCCGCCGGTGCACCGGGTCCGGTGAAAACCGTTTGCAGGGACTCCAAAGCCGGGTCGCTGGTGGCGGCCACAGAACAAGCCGGCGTCTCTACCTCCTGTATCCCCTTGCTCAGGAAGAACCGGCGGAGGTCGGACAGTAAGCGGGAACGGCGGCGGAGCGTCTCCAACGACGCCGAAGGGCGCCAAGCGATTCGATCGGCTTCAACCCTCTTTGGCACGGGAGACATAAGAACCGGTGCGGGTATCCACCTTGATGGCTTCCCCGGTCTGCACAAACAGCGGCACCCGCACTACCGCACCGGTCTCGAGGGTGGCTGGCTTCCCACCTCCTCCGGATGTATCGCCTTTCAGACCGGGATCGGTTTCGGTAATCGTCAGCACCACGAAGTTCGGTGCCTCGACGCTGAGCGGAGCACCATTCCACAAGGTGACATTGCATGAATCCTGGTCCTTAAGCCAAAGACTCGCATCTCCCACGGCATTGGCATCGGCGCTGTACTGTTCGAAACTTTGGGGGTCCATAAAGTGCCAGAACTCCCCGTCGTTGTAGAGATACTGCAGGGAAACCTCCAACACGTCGGCGCCTTCCACCGATTCGCCGGACCTGAAGGTTCGCTCGATAACGCGCCCCGACTTCAGATTGCGGATCTTAACGCGATTAAAGGCCTGCCCTTTCCCAGGCTTGACAAACTCATTTTCGATTATGGAACAGGGATCCCCATCCAGCATAATCTTTAGGCCACCTTTAAATTCGCTGGTACTGTAACTTGCCATCTCACTCACCAATCCGCGTAAACAGGAGCCGCCTATGATACATGGAACTGGGTCCGCATTGCAGATCCCGTCATGGCAGGACGAGCTAAAACGCTCATTCAAACGGCCATCAGAGCTGCTTGACTATCTGCACATCGATCCCCGGTGGCTGGAATCACCGCCGGTGCATGACAGCGAGTTTGCCATGCGCGTCCCCCGTGGATTCGCCAAGTTGATGGAGCCGGGCAATCCGCAGGATCCGTTACTGCGCCAGGTATTGCCGGTAGCCGCCGAACGCGTGGCGGTTCCCGGCTTTGTGGCGGACCCGGTAGGCGATCTGGACCGCTCACCACTCCCGGGTCTGTTGCACAAGTATCATGGGCGAGCACTACTCATCATCACCGGGGCCTGTGCCATCAATTGCCGTTACTGCTTCCGCCAACATTTTTCGTATGGCGGTCAACCCGCGGGGCGACGCCTTTTGCCGTCCGCCCTCCGCTATCTGGCCCATCATCCTGAGATCACTGAAGTTATTCTAAGCGGAGGAGATCCACTGATGCTCTTCGACACCCAGTTACAGGGTATCGTTGAGCGCCTGTCAACGATACCCCATTTGCGACGCCTACGTATTCATACCCGAGTACCGGTGGTACTGCCCCAACGGATCACTTCCGGCCTGACTCGTTGCCTTACCCTCAGCCGCCTGCAACCCATCCTGGTCCTCCACCTAAACCACGCCAGGGAGGCATCCGAAGCCTTGGGGCAAGCCCTCCTGCCCCTCCGAAACCGAGGCGTGACACTGCTCAATCAGTCTGTGTTACTCAAGGGGGTAAACGACAATGCCCAAACCTTGTGCGATCTGAGCGAGTCTTTGCATACCCTTGGTGTGCTGCCCTACTATCTGCACGTATTGGACCGGGTGGTGGGAGCCCACCACTTCGAGACGCCCGAATACCGAGCCCTCGACCTCCACCGGGAGATGGCAAGACGGTTACCCGGCTATCTGGTACCTAAGCTGGTACGCGAGCTTCCCGGGGAACAATCAAAGACCGGATTGGGCATGACAGATGGACCTTAGGGGGAGGGAAAATCAGCCGCTAACAACAGCATTCCATTCAAACCACCACGAGCTGCTTATCAAAAATTCCTTACTATCAACAACCTGCTATAGTAGCATCTTAATTCACGTGAATACTTGAGCGGGCTTACTTCCCGGCCGGGAGCTAGTCCCCGTCCCTGCGCGGTTACCCTTCCCGGCTAACCCGCGAGAGGAAACAGAGAAGTACCGATTCTATGGACAAAAAGAACAAACTAGACTTGGATATCCCGGAGCGCACACCTCCTCCCGAGGGATCTTTTCTGACTAAACCGAAAGCGGTGGAGGCATGGATCTCCAGCTTGCCGATGGCCAATACCAACGAGACATCGCGCCAGGTATTCAAGGCGATCGTTGACTTCAATCGGATGGTAATACCCAATCTTCCACGTTTGAAGGCCGCGGAGATGTTCCGGGGTCCGATTCATTACATCACCGAAAATCTGAAGCGGTATTATTTCGACACCCCTTTCCCGCTGTCCGCGAAAAACCGCAAGATCGCGGTACTAAATCGCGAGTTGTATATGGAACTGGCGGCCGCCTACAAGATCGTTATCGTGGAGATGATCGCCGGTGATGCCCGAAAAATCGACAAGAATCTATTGGTGGTGGCAATCCAGCGGGCAATGCGTTGCCTGGCTTCGGTACTCTATCAGTCGGTGATCGTCTACGACCCGTTTCCGATGGGTGTTTGGGGCGAGATCAATCGTCTTTACGCTTATGCCGAGCAGAACCGGGTTCACGAACTCGGAGTAAAGGACACTCAGCAAAATCGGCCAGCCAACAGCATCCGTGAAATTTACATGCAAGTGTTACTGTTTTCGGTGATATCACCCTACCGTCTGCGGCAGCGGGAAATCGAACACTGCTACCATCAGCTACCCGCATGGAGCGCCTATGTGACGCTTTCAATGCCGGAGCGCATTTCATCATCCACCTCTCTCTTCGTAACGAGACTGAGTTCCGACAACCCTCCCTCTCACATCAAACTGCAAACCAGCCCGATAGACCGACACTGCAGGCAATTGGACGCCATTAATCTCGTGCAACTGCTGCAGAGTATTTACGACAGCGTGGAATCAGATCAGCTACCTCAGGAAGGACTCCAGGACGACGACCCGGGCAACCGGCAGTTGCTCGGCAAACTGATCCAGGTAATGGAGAAGGTTCAAAAACGTAAGTACGTTAGAACGCGTCTCAACTTCGAACTCAAGATCGTTGTTGGCTTACCCGCCATCCACAGCCTGTTACAATTACCGGCAAAGGCAGAAATCACGGAGACCGAAGCGCCCCAAGTGGCTGATGACGAGATTGACTGGTTTACCCCTCGGGAAACCAAGCCCTTGATCAATGTGCCCGAAACAACCGGCACCCATGCCCAAATCCATTTGCCTCCGGATGCCGGCCTTAGCGGGCAAGAAACTATTGTTGCGCTGGATGCGGACGGTATAGGTTATCCAGGCGGCACATTGCCAGCCTGGGTTGCATCGACTACGGAGCGGGCACCGGAACCCTTTTCGTGTACCACCGACAATGAAAGCGCGTGGGGATACTGTATTCTTTGGCCGCCTGCAAATACCTCCCGGGTCAGAGTGGGAGAATTATTGGGCATACATGTTTCCGGCAGTAGCACAAGCCATTACCGGGTGGGTATCAGCCGGTGGCTGAGAAACCTGCCTGGGGTTGGCATACAGGTCGGCATGGAGATCGTCGGCCTGGATTCGATAGCGGTAGGGGTAACTCCGGTTGGTGTGAATGACCCCTCTGAGAATCCGGTTGACTGTATTCTGCTTCCCGAATCAAAATCGACCGGGCAGCGAGCGACACTCCTCACCCCCGTTAACCCGTTCGCGGTCGAGGACGAAGTCGTGATCGAGGATCCGAGTGGACGCAAATCGGTACGTTTGATCGAGAAATTGGAATCCACCGGCGCATTCTGCCGATTTCAATTCGAAGAAAGTACTGACCCGCACCAGAGACGGTGATGCTCGCCGAAAATCGCCATCGCCAGGGACGTCAAGTAGTCGCCCGGAGTACCAAGCCGTTACGATGGCCGAATACCGGCCGCCCAACGGTATCGTCTTCAGTCCTGAATAATCAGGTCGATACTGTTTCTGTTGCCGATTGCTCAATAACAAGGCGTAGGTGAATCCGCGGTTGACCTGTTGCTTCCACCCAGCGCCCAGTAGCGTGATGTGTAGTGCGGTAATACCAGACAGATACAAGGCATGGACATGACCGATCGTGCGATAGAACTGATCATTATCGAGCCCTCATACAATACCGCCGAGGAATATGTGAGTTCCTTACGCAATGCCGGGATGGCCATCCATCCGACCCGAGTAGACGGCATGGCTGAAATCGGGAACCTCCTCGAATCCAGCAGCCCCGATCTTATTCTCTGCTCCGCCGACCTGGAGCGCACCGAATTTGAAAAATGTCTTGATCTTTGTGTAAGGTCCCACCCGGGGTCCTCGGTCATCGTACTCTATCAAGAGCAAGCTCCGGAGGTTCTGCTGCAAGCACTGCGAAGCGGCGCACGGGACGTGGTTTCGAAGAACGATCCGGAACACCTGCAACTTGTGGTGAAACGCGAGTTTGGCGATCTGCTGGTCCGCCTCGAGCTCGAACAACTAAAACAACAGCTAGTCGAATCCGAATCGCGCTGCAGTGCGCTTATCGATAACTCGCGGGACGCCATCGCCTATATTCACGAAGGCATGCACGTGCGAGCTAACTCCGTGTATTTGGAAATGTTCGGTTACCAGGACCAAGAGGATCTCCTGGGCATGCCGATCCTGGACATGATTGCCACCGAGGACCTTTCCCGATTCAAGAAATCCCTGCGCTCCGTGGAATCTGGACAGGGAGAACTGGAGATAATGTGCAAGAAAGGCGATGGAAAAACCTTTAAGGCGGTACTCGAGTTTTCTCCATCGGCGGTAGACGGCGAGCCCTGCACCGAGATAATCATCCGTGACCGCAGCAGCGACGAGCAACTGGAACGTAAGTTACAGATGGCAAGTGACTACGACAGCCAGACCGGCCTGCTGAACAAGCCCTTTTTCATGCGCCAATTGGAGAATGAGTTTGCGGAGCACAAACGTACCGGCGAGTCCCTGGCGATCATGTACATGGCTATCGATGATTTCCAGAAAATCCGTGGCGATATCGGAATCGCTGCCAGTGACAGCCTGCTACAGGAACTATCCAAGATTTTGAGTGGAGTCGTCTCCCCCGGCAACGTGCTCTCTCGCTTCGGCGATCACAGTTTTTGCCTGCTAAGCGATACCATTGATTCCGCAAAGCAGTTGGCAGAGAACGTTCACCGGGCGGTAAAAGAACATATCTTCCAATCCACAAATAGCCTGGTGGAACCACGCTGCAATATCGGCATTGCCGGTTTGAGCGAGACCATACCGGGTTGTCAGGAGTTCGTGAATATCGCCTACCAAGCGTGTAGGGCGGCCCGAAGCGATGAAACAAACGGCACCTACGTTCATGAGGAACACCAGCCCGCGCAAGCCGCGGGCAATCCAGAAGCCAGCGAGTCATCGGAACTCATTCAGGATGCCTTGGAAAACGATCGGTTCAAACTCGCCTACCAGCCGATCGTCAGTCTGGATGGAGAAAGCCGGGAGATCTATTCCGTGCTTACTCGCCTGATCGATGCAAACGGTGAGGAACTGCTGCCCGATCATTTCATGGCCATCGCCAGCCGCGGTGACTGTATGACGGCCATAGACCGCTGGGCAATCGATCATGCCCTGGACGAACTTGGCTCCCAGCGGGCGGAAGGCAGAAAGGTGGTATTCTTCATATCCCTCTCATCCCAGACTATTCAGGACAAGAGTTTTTTACTCTGGTTGTGTGATTGCCTAAGGGAAAAGAATATCAAGGGTTCCTGGCTGACCTTTCAAATGAAAGAGGCGGACCTGCGAGCTCACCTAACCGAGGCAAAAGTGCTCATCGAAGGCCTCAAAATGGTGAATTGCAAGATCGCCATGGATCAATATGGATTAATGCCAAAATCCGCGACGCTGATGAAACACCTGCCAGTAGACTTCATCAAATTCGATTCGTCACTGGTTGATGGTATCGCCGGAAATCAGGAGATGCAGGAAAAATTGACCGCCATGAACACGGAAATCAAGGGACGAGACATCAGGACTATTATCGTGGGTGTGGAAGACGCCAACAGCCTCGCGATATTATGGACCGTAGGGGTAAATTACATCCAAGGCTATTTTTTACAGGAACCTTCCGAGACTATCGATTTCGAATTCACCGGGACCCATTTCAGTTAATCCAATCGTCACCGGCAAGATGGACATCGCCCCACCGTCTAGATTTACACCATCCCCATACAACCCGGTAGGCTAGATAATCCCTATTAGGTTATTTCATAAGATGTGGGAGAGCATCGCCCTCGGCGCCTTGAACCGGTCGCCGCGCAGATATCTGAGCGCGATTGGCTGAGTGAAACCCGTCACGTCAGCCGGACCGAGGAATGGCCCCTGCTGCCGATGTCACCCACTACAATAGACGCCGTTTCAGCAGGTAAAGCGCTAACGCGGCCAGTCCGGCTGTCATGATCACTTTCGCCAGTATCCGTGGATTAACCCAACCCTCCCGGGATCGGCGATGATGGTTGGCGTGCAACTGCTCGGGCTGAATGTTGGCACCTGAGGAACATTCGGATCCTCCAGCCAACCGCCGAGGATTGGGGTGCCAAGCATGAGGACCCGGCGTGGCATCCAGCGCCTGGGGTTTATCAAACCTTGTGTCCGGATCCAAACTCAACTTTGCCCGGCGCTTCATGGAAACAACTCCTGGCTAAGGTCCAACCAGAGGGCATCGATCTCGGCCGCCGCCTTACCCCCGCTCTCAAATTCGGTAACGGCTCTGCCGTCGATCAACGCATGGCTAAATGCCGCGCGCTGACTAAGGGCCACCGGATTCACCGGTATGCCGTAGGCGACTAGGGCTTGGCGGGCCTCACCTACGATTCGTGGCTCACCGGACCGAGTGGGGGGAGGGCAAGCATTCAATACCACTTGAGCAGCCCGTCCGATCTCAACCAACAAGCCAGCCGTACTACCGATCGCATCAAGATCCAGAATTGCCGGACGGGTCGGGATGTAGACCCGGTCTGCCAGTTGGGCGCAACTCACCGCCGCAGCCGAGGCGTGCGGAGCGGTATCAATGATTACAAGCTGAAAGCCGCTGTCCCGGGCCCTGTCCAACACATCTCCGAGATGGGCTCCATCGGCCTGTACTAACCCCGGAGCTTGCTGCCGCCGCCGCTGCCACCAAGCGGTTGCGCTACCCTGAGGATCAAGATCGACCAGCAGCACTTCCAAGCCGGCGGTGACCGCCCGCACCGCGAGATGAATCCCCAGCGTTGTCTTACCCGATCCTCCCTTTTGCGCAATGATCCCCAGTGTTTTCATCCAAAGTGACCGTCATATTGCCTGCCGCGCCCGATGCACCGGGCGGTCCGGTTAAGGATCAAAGGGTATTACAACTGGTCCGTCATTGGGTATTACAGGTTTGTTACAATCGGGTCACCGCGCACGCTCTCGGTCCACTAGCCACGAACAAGCCAGTCCGTGCGCCCAAACCCACTGACCGGGCTAGCCAATAACAACGGCTAATGCTGTGCTGAACACTTCTTCCAGCCGAAGTGGTGATGAAACTCCTGACGTGATCCGGGATGAGGATAGCCCGCGCCTGCCCACATGAGGGCACAACCGCGGCATAGCGCAACACGAGGAACCTCCGACGAGCTACACCATCGGGATTTGGCCCAGCTGGGTGTACTGATCGTGGCGGTTACTGGTGTATGCCCAGCAACGGCACCGCCCTTGCCGAGACACGCGCCGCCTACTCTACTGCCCCGTCAGCAGTGACGATTTATCCGCGAATAGACCGCTTTGATCTACTGGGCCGGGAGGGACGTCGCCCCCCATGCCCCATTCATTCTTAACCACCGCCGCGGTCCACACCGCATCTCCGCGCTATCCTTGGGCGGCCGCAACCACCGGTTGAGTAAGCGTCTCGAGACAGCCGTCGATAATCTCTAGCCCCTCGTCGACCAATTCATCGGCCGCGGTAATGGGTACCAAAACCCGGATTACGTTACCATGCATGCCGCAGGATAGCAGGATCAGGCCGCGCTCGGCCGCCATAGCCACCAAATTCTTGGTGAGTTCGGGGTCGGGAACCTGGTGCTCGGCATCCTTGAACAGCTCCATCGCGACCATCGCACCCAGCCCACGCACATCGCCGATACAGCTGTGACGCCTGGCAAATGCCCGTAAGCGAGACCGCAGGTGATCTCCCAATGCGCTGCTGCGCTCCAATATCCCTTCGTCCTCGAAAACGTCCAGCACCGCCAGCGCCGCTGCGCAACCCAATGGGCTTCCCGCGTAGGTGCCCCCGAGGCCCCCAGGGCCGACGCTATCCATAATGTCAGCCCGTCCAACCACCGCCGAGATCGGGAATCCTCCGGCGATACTCTTGGCAAGGGTCGTTAAATCCGGCACCACTCCACTATGCTCCATGGCGTACACCTTTCCAGTGCGGCCCGCTCCCGCTTGTACTTCATCGGCAATCAACAGGATACCGTGCTGGTCACAGAGGCGACGAAGCTTCTCCAGAAACGCGAAGGGTGCGACATAGAATCCCCCCTCCCCTTGGACCGGCTCGATAATGATCGCCGCTACCCGCTCCGGTTCCACATCCACTTTGAACAATGTCTGCAATGCGGCCAGCGACTGCTCCTCGGTAATACCGTGCAGTTCAACCGGGAAGGGCACATGATAAATCTCTGCTGGATAAGGGCCAAAACCGGCCTTGTAAGGCAGTACTTTCCCGGTAACGCCGAGTGTCATGATAGTGCGCCCATGATAACCACCATTGAATGCGATTATCGCCTGGCGGCGAGTATAGGCCCTCGCAATCTTCAGCGCATTTTCTACGGCCTCGGCGCCGGTGGTGAGAAACAGGGATTTTTTGGGAGCATCTCCCGGTGCCAGCCGATTCAACCGTTCCGCGAGCTCGACGTAGGGCTCGTAAGGTAACACTTGGAAGCAAGTATGAGTGTAGCGATCCATCTGGGCCTGGACCGCCGCCATGACCTTGGGATGGCGATGGCCGGTATTGAGCACCCCGATTCCACCAGCAAAATCGATATAGCGTTTGCCTTCCACGTCCCACACCTCGGCATTCTCAGCCCGGGTGGCGTAGATGTTATGCATGTTTGCGACCCCCCTGGCAACCGCTTGGTTACGCCGCGCAAGAAGATCAGAATTGGTAGTCATGGTAATTTTGCCCTGATAGGTTGTTCGAAAAAATTCGGGGTATCCAGATCGACCGTGCGTCGTTCAGGAGTCTATTCCACCGATACAGAGGTATTTAATCTCCAAGTAGTCTTCGATACCGTATTTGGATCCTTCACGGCCGATACCCGACGATTTAACCCCCCCGAACGGGGCAATCTCATTGGAGATGATTCCGGCATTGATACCGACCATACCGTAGTCCAAGGCCTCCGCCACCCGCCATACCCGCCCGAGATCGCGGCTATAGAAATAGGACGCCAGCCCGTATTCGGTGTCGTTGGCCAGTTGGATGGCCTGTTGCTCACTGGAGAAACGAAACAAGGGAGCC
Organism: Gammaproteobacteria bacterium; assembly: GCA_020445415.1. GTDB lineage: Bacteria > Pseudomonadota > Gammaproteobacteria > Chromatiales > Chromatiaceae > HKST-UBA178. The sequence continues at coordinate 14,385 of JAGRGP010000038.1, forward strand.
AAAGGCCCAAAGGTCTCCTCCCGCGCAACGGCCATCCCCGATTCCACACCAGTCAGCACGGTGGGTTGGAAAAAGGTACCGCCCAAGGCATGGCGCGAACCGCCCGCCAGCACCTCTGCCCCCTTGCTCACTGCATCCGCGATATGCGCCTCGACCTTATCCACCGCCGCCTGATTGATCAACGGCCCCTGGACCACGCCGGCTTCCAACCCATTGCCAACCTTCAATTGGGTATTGACAGCATCGGCCAGTTTGCGGGCAAATTCGTCATATACTCCATCCTGAATCAGAAACCGGTTTGCGCAGACACAGGTCTGGCCACTGTTACGGTATTTAGAGGCCAAGGCACCTTCTACCGCGGCGTCAAGATCCGCATCGTCGAATACGATAAAGGGGGCATTACCGCCAAGCTCCAACGACACTTTTTTAATCGTTTCGGCGCACTGTCCCATCAGCAGCCTGCCAATCTCCGTGGAACCGGTAAAGCTTAGCTTGCGGACAATGGGGTTAGCGGTCATCTCCCCGCCAATCGCCCGGGCATTACCGGTCACCACGTTCAGCACCCCCGCTGGAATCCCCGCGCGCTCTGCCAACTCACACAAAGCCAACGCGGAATACGGCGTCTCCAGCGCCGGCTTAACCACCATGGTGCAGCCAGCAGCTAAGGCGGCACCCGCCTTGCGGGTGATCATTGCCGCAGGGAAATTCCAGGGAGTTATCGCCACACACACGCCGATTGGTTGCTTGATCACCAGGATACGCTTGTCGGCCTGATGCTGGGGAATCACATCCCCGTAGACTCGTTTGCCTTCTTCGGCAAACCACTCGATGAAAGAGGCCGCATAGGCGATCTCGCCTCGGGCTTCCGCCAACGGCTTGCCCTGCTCGGTGGTCATGATGAGCGCCAGATCTTCCTGATGCGCCATGATCAATTCATACCAGGCACGCATTTTCGCCGATCGTTCCTTGGCAGTGAGCCCCTTCCATCCCGGCAATGCCGCCTCTGCGGCATGCAGTGCTCGACGGGTTTCCACCGCCTGACAGTTTGGAACCGTACCAATCGTCTCGCCGGTGGCAGGATTGGTTACGGGTGCGGTAGCCCCATTGTCCGCTGCTACCCAACTGCCGTTTACGTAGCAGCGTTGCCGGAATAATCCTTCGTCAGTAAGCTGTGGCAAGGTTCTTTACCTCATCATGAGAGCCGACCCCAGTGGGATGTGCCTGATCACCAAGCGTCCGATTGGCTAATCTAGACTGGGTAGGCGGGAAATAACTGTTGGCTGCATAGGGCTGCAACGAGCGGATCGATGTCGAGTTCGACAATTATTTTAAAGTCTAACATGGTTTAATTTATTAAACAAGTTTGTTTTATGTACGATGTTCTTTGTCCTTTCTAAAATCCTCCGTCATCCCTTCCCATCATCGATTACCCCCTACCTGATAAGCGATGGAAACTTATTAATATGGGAATATGCTAATTAATATAGTCGCCGTTCTCCATACACTCCAGCGCATAGAACTTGACAAAAGAGTTTAATATGTCAAACATGTAATCCATAAGAAGCCTCAACAGGCATTGTGAAATACCGGTACGCACTTATCACGTCAAGCGTCTTAAAGACGGAGCAGTATGCCACCGTGCAACCACATAACGCCGGAGGAAATGGGCCCATGATTGCCGGCCTGAGTTGTCCCACGGCGAAATGTAGACTGGCAGTTACAATCCGGTGGCCGGGCAACAGTGGCATCGCCAAGACCCGCTCGAACCGGTCTGCCTGCCATTCCTTCACGATTTGAGGAGCGCATATGTCTGAGCAACTGGCCCTATCCACCACCCAAGCAGAGTATGCTGCCCTGGGATTCTTTCACAGGATCTCCTATCTGCGCTCCGATACCTGGATCAAATTAAACCGTATTACGTCCCGGCTGAGCGACAAGTATTCCTCTGGCGGAGAAACGGCCTCGTTGGTAGCTGAAGCCAAAACGGCAATGGCGACCTTGGAAAACATCGAAGATTACACAGCCTTTCCCTCCAAAGAGGACTTCCGGCTGCTGTGGCGCCTACTTAACGACCGGGAATATAACCTGCTCGCCCGTGCGGTGAGTCGCATCTCGCGGGCGTTATCGAGTGACGTCTACCGCAATCGGCAAATTCATATGAGCCGTGGACAAATCGATGGTGAGGAAAAAGAGCAGGAGCAGGAGGTGCTTGAGCTTCATCTCGATACCACGATGACTCAGACCCGTCCCTACTTTGAGCTGCTGGTCGTCGATGACCTCTCCCCCAAAGAGGAGTCGGTGATCCGCAGCTCATTTAGGAGCGTGCAACGACCTGAAGATGAGTTTGTCTACGATGTTATCGTCGTACCGAGCTTTCAGGATGCCATCGCCGCAGTACTCATTAACCCCAATATTCAAGCCTGTATTCTGCGCTCGGGTTTTCGCTTTCAATCCAAACGTGAACTGGGACTGCTGCAACGATATCTTGATGGCATCAATACTATCGATGTGGAAAATGTCACGTCCACCGATCTTAGCGTGAATCTAGGGCGCGTCCTTTCAGAGCTACGCCCGGAATTGGATTTGTATTTAATCACCAACATGGCGGTAGAAACTTACGCTGCCCAAGATAACGAAAGCTTCCGCCGTATTTTCTACCGTGAGACCGACTACGTCGAACGCCATCTCAATATCGTGCGTGGTATTGCCAGGCGCTTTGAGACACCATTTTTTTCAGCGTTAAAAAAGTATAGCCGTCAGCCTACCGGTGTGTTTCACGCCATGCCGATCTCTCGAGCAAAATCACTGATGTGTTCGCACTGGATACGCGACATGCTGGAATTTTACGGGCTGAACATCTTCATGGCGGAGACCTCCGCCACCTCGGGAGGACTCGATTCGCTGCTGCAACCCACCGGCCCGCTAAAAAAAGCTCAAGAACTGGCGGCCCGTGCCTTCGGTGCCCGCAATACCTACTTCGTAACCAACGGCACCTCCACCGCCAATAAGATTGTCGTGCAAGCACTGGTGAACCCCGGCGATATCGTCTTAGTAGACCGAGACTGCCACAAATCCCATCACTATGGCATGGTGCTAGCGGGAGCCGAAGTCGCCTATCTCGATGCTTACCCATTACACCAATACTCAATGTATGGCGGCGTTCCCCTGCGCGAAATCAAGCGGCTGCTGCTCAACTACAAGATCTGCGGAAAGCTTCACAAGGTCAAAATGCTATTGCTCACCAACTGCACGTTCGATGGCATCGTCTATGACGTGGAGCGGGTGATGGAGGAATGCTTGGCGATCAAACCGGATCTCGTGTTTTTGTGGGACGAGGCCTGGTTTGCGTTTGCCGCCTTCAACCCCGTGTACCGCACCAGAACCGGCATGTACGCGGCACGCAAATTGCGCAGAAAATTCCGCTCCGCTGACTACTTGAAAGAACACGCTGAGTATCGAAAAAATACACAAAAGTTGGACCCTAACGATCCCGAAGCCTGGCTCAACATACGCCTACTACCCGATCCGTCCCAAGTGAGAATCCGCACCTACGCCACCCAGTCTACCCACAAGACCCTGACCTCCCTACGCCAGGGTTCAATGATTCATGTATACGATCAGGATTTCCGCCAAAAAGTTGAGGCGCCATTTCATGAGGCGTACATGACCCATACCTCCACCTCACCCAACTACCAGATTCTCGCCTCTCTCGATCTCGGCCGCCGTCAGGTGGAGCTGGAGGGATACGAAATGGTGAACAAGCAGGTGGAGACGGCGTTAGCCCTGCGCGAACAGATCAAGAACCAACCGCTACTGAAAGAATACTTTGAAGTGCTGGGTACCAAGGCCCTAATCCCCGAAGAATTTCGCCCCTCTGGCATCGAAAGCTACTACGACCCGGAAGCGGGATGGTGCCGGATGGAAGATGCCTGGCTGTACGAGCGCGACGAGTTTGTGATTGATCCCTCGCGAGTCACCATGTTTCTTGGCCAGACCGGGATCGATGGCGATACATTCAAAAACGAATACTTAATGAATAAATATGGGATTCAGATCAACAAGACATCCCGCAACACCGTGCTATTCATGACCAACATCGGTACCTCCCGCAGCTCCATCGCCTATCTGATAGAAGGCCTGATGGGAATCGCCCGGGAGCTGGAATGGCAACGGGAGGAAAACAGCCAGGCGGAAAACCGTATCCTGCAACGCCGCATCCGCTCCTTGACTCACGATCTGCCGCCTTTGCCCGATTTCAGCCGCTTCCACCCCTCCTTTCACCGTTCGATTTCCGGTGAGACTCCCGAGGGAGACATACGCACCGCCTATTTCATGGGGCAAAACGATAGCTTGTGCGAGCATCTACGAATCGACAACGGGGAAATGCAACGGCACATGAAAGAGGGACGGGTCCTGGTTTCCACGACCTTTGTCATCCCCTACCCTCCGGGCTTTCCGATCTTGGTGCCGGGGCAGGTTATCAGTGAAGAGATTCTGGTCTTCATGTTGGCTCTGGACGTGAAGGAGGTCCACGGCTATCGACCAGCCCTGGGACTCTCGGTATTTACGGAAGAGGCCCTGCGAGAAGTGAAAAATGCGGAATCAGTCAGCGACATCACCGAGATTGTGGAAGAAGAACAGGCACAGGTGAGCGCGACTAAGTCCATCGAAAAGAAAACAAAGCGGAAATCGAAGACCAGCGGCACTAGGACTACCACCAAGTCCGACCAGGAAGACCAGACCCAGGGCGCAGGTTGATGCCTATCAACCATGGATACCCAGAGGCTTTTGATAGCAACGCGTCGCGCCTTAAAGTCCCGCGCCATCCACTCTCGGCAATGCGGCGGACATGGCGGGATGACCAAACCCGATCCGGCTGGCCAAGCCCCAGGATATGACTACCCTACCAATCCGGCGGTTGCTGAAGCGCCTTCTGCGGATATTCGGTTTCCGAAAGAAATCAGAAGTGAAAGTCGGCAGTCCATTCCGCCACCAACCGCGTGAGGAGCAAATCCCTATGAAGAGAAAATTGACCGGCATTTCAGACATCCGCCGCTTCTTCCATCGCCACGAGCGCCCCATATTTTTCATCAGCGCCACCAATTTCAATCTACTCGGGATGGATGAATGGGTGAAGAATTTCCACTACATCTGCTATGTCGACTGCTATGACGGTGCCCACCCGAACGTATTCGTCCCCAGAGAAATCGCCCACCCGGAGTTCCAGAGCATCGAAGACATCAACAATTATCTGCTCGAGCATAAAGAGGTAATCGACTATATCAAAGGCTTTGGCCCTAATCCGGTGGCGGTATTCCTGATGTTCGATGAGCGCACCGAAGCACTTTGCCGCGAATTGGGTATCGAGATATGGTTCCCTCCGGCGAGCTTGCGTTCCCGGTGTGACAACAAAATGGAAACCGTGCGCATCGGCAACAAAGCGGGAGTGCCCAGTGCCCCCAACGCCCTCTCCAAGGTTGAGAGCTGGCAGCACCTACAACAGATCTGCGCGGAAAATAACCTTGGCACCGACGTGGTGATTCAGACCGCGTTCGGGGATTCCGGTCATACTACGTTCTTCATCTCCAGCGAAGCGGATTGGAATCGTCACGCTGACGAGATTACCCCCGACCCCGAGGTCAAGATCATGAAGCGGCTCAACTGTCGGGGCTCCACCCTGGAGGCCTGTACCACCAAACAGGGAACCATCGTGGGCCCTTTGCTGACCGAAGTGGTTGGTGCCAAAGAACTCACTCCCTACCGGGGTGGTTGGTGTGGAAACGAGATTTTTCCTGGAGCCTTTAGCCAAGCGATTCGTGACAAGGCCAGAGAATACACGTTTCAATTCGGCGAACAGTTGCGTAAAGAGGGCTATCGGGGTTATTTCGATCTGGACTACCTAATCGATATCGACACTGGTGAGATCTATTTAGGGGAGTTAAATCCTCGGGTTACAGGTGCCAGTTCGATGACTAATCACGCGGCATTCGCTCACGCCGATGCCCCGTTATTCCTGTTCCATTTGCTGGAATTTTCGGGTGTGGATTTCGAATTCGACGTGGAAGACCTGAATGCCCGTTGGTCGGATCCCGAATACATCGACAGTTGGTGCCAGCTTGTGATCAAGTATACCGAGGACAACGTGGATATTGTCACCGATGCGCCTCCCACCGGTATCTGGAAAATGAGCCACGAAGGGGCTATCGGGTTCAGCCGCTTCGACTATCACCGGCGCGCGGTGAGCGACGAGCAAGAAGCGTTTTTTCTGCGTATCACCGGGCCTGACGACTACCGTTATGAAGGCGCAGACTTAGGAATACTGATCTTGCGCGGCCGATCCATGACCAACGAATTTGTGCTCAATGACCGAGCCCGCGCCTGGATCAAAGGCATCACCTCCTACTACCAGGCCAAACCACTACCCAGCATGGAGGCAATCCCCGAAGCCGGCGCGTTCAAGATTCTGTAGTCTTTCGCCTGGCTGGGGCAACATTGTCTTAGCGGCTCTCCATCGCCCCGCTGTACTACCAGGGCATTTAGGCCGCGAGGCTACTGCCGGGTACAACCGATGGGTGGGAAATCGGCGCATTACGAAGCGACCATGGAACGTATCATTCAGGCAATCTCAGAACCGCTGCCAGGTTGTAAATGGCAGTCGTTGTTTCGCTACCACTGGCCAGCATACCGGCGGTGGTTTCTGAGCGAGGGAGCGGCTGCCCGCACGCTCTATCTGAGTTCTCGGCGTGCTCTCAGAGACCATATGCCTGAGCTAATAGCCACCTACGACCAGCTCCTGGAGCTCACTGGCGGCGGCGACCTGGCCGCCCGGTTTCTCACTTTGTACTGTCCCCCGGCTTACCTGCGGGGCTGCTCTCAGGCTGTCTGGCTGGGAGTACATCCCCTGCTGGTCCGCAACTATGACTACAGTCCTCAGCTGTTTGAAGGCACAATTCTGCAAACTCGCTGGAACGGCCGCCTCGTGGTAGGTACCTGTGACTGCCTCTGGGGACTGGTAGACGGGATGAATGAGGATGGCCTGACCCTATCATTGAGTTTTGGCGGGCGCCGCGCTGTGGGAGAGGGATTTGGAGTGCCACTGCTACTGCGCTATGCCTTGGAGTTTTGTTCAACCACCCGGGAAGCAGTGGAAGTCCTCTCACGAATTCCGACCCATATGTCGTACAACGTTACCGTCCTTGACCGCAGCGGCGATTACCGGACGGTCTTCATCGCCCCTGACCGAGCGCCATTGATCCGTGAGCTGGCCATGACCACCAACCACCAACAGGACGGCGTGGAGTGGCATCAACATGCCCGAGCAACAGCCACCCTGGAACGGGAACAGGCGTTGCAACGCTACCTCGTCAAATACGCCGATGATGCACACCGTCTGATTCGAGCCTTTCTGCGTCCCCCGCTGTATTCGACCGCCTACCGGCGCGGTTTTGGGACACTTTACACCGTGGTTTATTGCCCCCAACAACTGTCAATCGAATATCTGTGGCCGCAGAATTCATGGCCGATGTCGCTGTTCGATGTGGTGGAGGGGATACGCGCCATCGAGTTTCCATTTGTACCGGATTCGCTAGAGATCATGCACTAGTCCGATCGATAGCGACGGCAGAAGTCAATTCCACCGCCGGCGCTATCTATCGTCATTGAGCCGGCCGCCTTAAACCTGTGCTATTGAGACCTCTATTCACCGGCAAAGCCGACAACCTGTGACGGAAGGCGCTGATCGAAATCACCTTCGGCGGGTTCTGGCTGCTCCCCGGCAAGCCCGGCCCGGGATCCCCGATGAGGCTTGGTAAGCGGCCCCAGGCTTTGTAGATAGGCCTCCGAGGCGGCCGTTCTTTGATAGGCGGGAAACTCCACCGGGCGGTCCCGAAAGCTCTTCAGTGGTTGCCCGAGACTGCGGATGCCCACTGCCCTCTCCCGGCGCACCCTGCCCAGATTGATCTCCACCGGAATCATCTCCTCCCCACCTCCTGCCTGGTGAATGATGTACCCGGAAGGACCAACGATGATAGATGATCCCACGCCACCATCACCCACGCCGTTGATATCAAAAAAGTAACACTGATTGGTCACTGCGGTTGCCCTGGCGATGGATAGCTCCACGTCCCGGTCGATGGTATCAGTCATCGTGGGGTGGAGAATCACCTCGGCACCCATGGAGATCAAGGTGCGGGATGTTTCCGGAAACCACATGTCGTAGCAGATAGAAACTCCGAAGCGTCCAATCTCCGGTACATCGAAAACCAAAAACTCCCCACCCGGCGCTACATGATTTTCATAGGGTTGAAAAGGGAACATCTTGCGGTAGCGGCCCACGACGGTACCGGCGGGGTCGATAACCGACGCCGTGTTGTAGATGCGATCCCCCGCATCCTCGAACAAGGAACCCGGCAACAACCAGATCCGGTGCTTCACCGCCATCTCGCGAAACGCCTCTTCCGCCGGTCCGGGAAGACCCTGGGCATGCCCGGGCAGTGGTCCAAAGGGAGCCAATTCGCTGAACATGACCATTTGCACCCAAGGAAAACGTGCCATGAGAATGTCCAGCCGGTGAGCCATGGCAGATATGTTTTCCCGGGAAGCGGAAATCCGCATCTGGATACCGGCAATTGCGAAAGGGGTCATCGATACCTCCTGAAATACATCGGTTAAAGCAGTTGAGCCGGACCTGGTGAACGGGCATTACCGGCTGGATCTGATGTTCCACGGCCGCCATTTTCAAGCGGCCATTCCGTCAGGACAACGGGAATCGGTTTACCCTCCATCAGACAAGCAAAAAAATTGGGTTTCAATCGCTTGAAACCCAATCCCCTGGAAAATTTCAGCACCACCCTCCGAGCCCCACATAGGCTGCCAACGAACGTCCGAGCACCCTAAAGGTCCCGGGCTCCACAAGTTAGTTAACGTTGTCTCGAGCTACTCGAGAACCAAAACCGCCGCCCTGGCATGGTGGATCACCTTGTCGACATTTGAGCCAAGTCGAAAATTGCGGCGCGTTTCTCCCCGGCGGCTCATAATGATCAGGTCGCAGCCCAGCTCCTCCGCAGTATCGAGTATCTGCTCGTAGATTGGTCCGACGGCCAAGATCGTCTGAATCTTTATGTCAGCAGGAAAATGGGCCTTGACGAATTGGTGCAACTCCTTGTCTACCCGTTCCCTGGCCTTCGTCTCAAAATCGACCGGGAAAAAACTCTCCACAATCGGATAATCAAAACGAGGCAACACCGTCATGACATGCAGATTAGCACCTACGGCACGGGAAAACTCCACACCCTTTTCCACCGGAGCCCGCCAGGTTTCCTCATCGCTAAGATTGATGGGTAACAAGATATCCTTGAACATAGCAAACCTCCGTCAAGCCGTGGGTGATTCCGCTGCAACCAATCGCTGCCGCTTTCGCTGCATGATATAGATAAGCCCGAGCAGGAGGAATGCGGGAATATACATCAGTTCCTTCCAAGGTTGGCTGGTGGGCGCACGTACCTTCAGTACCACCTGGTCCCAATCCAGACCAGCCTTCTGAGCCGGAGAATTGTAGTCGACGTTATCGATCACGATCTGTCCATCCTTGACCACAGTCGTAATCCCCGCGGCCTGCAGACGTTCATCTCCGGATGCTCCCGCCAGCACCGGAAGCAGAGCGGTGAACTCCCTGGGCGCGCCAACCTCATTAACCCCCGATATTCGCAGGCGAAGCTCATCACCAGGAGTCATATTACCAATAACTTCCGCGATCTGATTTGCGTCCAAGTCTTCATAGGGCGCCACAATCCGGTCCATCCAAAAACCGGGCCGGAATAGTGTAAACGCAATTAACAGCAACAGCAGCGACTCGTAACGGTAGCTCTTTGAAATAAAGAAGCCCTGGGTAGCGGCCGCGAATATCAGCATGGCGACGGTCGCGACGATAAAGATAAATATGCCGTGCACCCAGTCGACATCGATAAGCAAAAGGTCAGTATTAAAGATGAACAGAAACGGCAACGCCGCGGTTCTGAGACTGTAGAAAAAGGCTTGAAAGCCCGTCCGAATCGGATCGCCGCCCGAGATTGCGGCAGCAGCGAACGACGCCAATCCAACCGGCGGTGTGACATCCGCCATGATTCCAAAATAGAACACAAACATGTGCACCGCAATCAATGGAACGATCAAGCCATTGTCCGTACCCAATTGCACGATAACTGGCGCCAGTAACGAAGACACCACGATATAGTTCGCGGTGGTTGGTAATCCCATACCCAGTACTAGGCTCAAGAAGGCCGTGAGAATTAGGATCAACATGATGTTGCCGAAAGAGAGTGCCTCCACCAGATCGGCCAGGACCGCCCCGACACCAGTTTGGGAAACGGCACCAACGATGACACCGGCGGTAGCGGTGGCGATACCAATACCAATCATATTGCGGGCGCCGTCGATCAAACCCGTCCGAAAGTCAGCGAACCCCATACCCAGAGCGGCGCCAACCCCACCCGAACCGCGAAACATTGCCATCAGCGGCCGCTGGGTCAGCAGGATAAATATCATCAGCATCGCCGCCCAGAATGCGGACAGACCGGGAGAGAGCCTCTCCACCATGAGACACCACACTAGCACGACGACCGGCAAGAGATAGTGCAATCCTGATTTTACCGTCGGTCCGGGCTCCGGCAAGCTGGTAACCGGAGAATTCGGATCATCCAGTTCGAGTTCCGGATAGCGTGAACCGAAAAAGGCCAAGGCAACATAGACCACGGCCAGTAGCCCGGCGATTATCCAGCTTGCCTGGCTACCAAATGCAGGCTTTAACCAACCAACGCCGTAGTAGACACCCATGGCGAGACCGGCAATGAGCAGAAAACCAAACAGAAAGCCCAGAATTCGACGTACCCAGGGTTTGGGTGCAACGGCCCGGGGAAGACCCTTCATGTTTGCCTTCATCGCCTCCAAGTGAACGATATAGACAAGGGCAATATAGGAGATCAAGGCAGGTAGAAAAGCATGCTTGATCACGTCGAAATAAGAGATACCAACGTACTCCACCATCAAAAAGGCTGCCGCCCCCATCACTGGCGGCATGATTTGGCCGTTAACGCTAGAAGCTACTTCCACGGCACCTGCTTTTTCAGAGGTGAAGCCAACTCGCTTCATCAATGGTACGGTGAAAGTGCCGGTAGTAACCACGTTTGCAATACTCGAGCCCGAGATCAACCCAGTCATTGCCGAAGACACAACCGCCGCTTTGGCGGGACCGCCGCGCAAGTGACCCATGAGGGAAAACGCAACCTTGATGAAATAGTTGCCCGCACCGGCTTTGTCCAGCAAGGCACCGAACAACACAAACAAGAAAACAAAGCTGGTAGACACACCCAGGGCAATACCAAACACTCCCTCGGTCGAGATCCACTGATGATTGGCGATAGAGGCAAGGGTCTCTCCCTTGTGGGCGATCATCGCCGGCATATAGGGCCCGGCGAAGGTATATACCAGAAACACCAACGCAACGATCATGAGTGGTGGCCCCAATGCCCGTCGGGTAGCCTCCAAAAGTAACACCATACCCACACAGGCCACTACTATATCCATGGCAATCGGTGCGGCCGGCCGCGCCGACAGTTGCTCGTAGAAAAGGAACAGATAAGCGGAACAAAATGCCGCGACAATCGCCATCACCCAGTCGTGAATGGGAATGTGATCGTGCGGCGAATTCTTACGGGGCGGATAGGCGAGAAAAGCCAGGAATATCGCAAAAGCCAGATGGATTGAACGCGCCTCGGTATCGTTGAAGACACCAAAGCCGATAATGAACGGGAGTGGCGAGGCAATCCAGAGCTGAAACAGCGACCATACGGCGGCCGTGGTCAAGATGATTTTTCCAGCCACACCTGGTGGAGTACGCGCGCCGGTATCAGCTTGCGCCACCAAATCCTGGAGTTCGTCGCTTTGGTCACTCACCGCCTGACCGGTTATGTTTTCGTTGGTCATCGATCCCCCTTAGTCACCGCATCAGAAGTGGTTCAACAGGCAGAATGAACAATCATTGGCTAATCAATCCTTGCTCCAAAAAATACCGACGTGCACCATCATGCAAGGGTACCGAAAGCCCGTCCGTCACGATCTTTTCCTTAGTTAACCCCCCAAACGCGGGGTGCATCGCCTTAAATGTCTCAAAGTTGTCGAATACCGCCTTAACGACCGTGTAGACCACATCCGCATCCAGGTCACTGGACGCAATAACCGTTGCCGTGACACCAAAAGTCTTGACGGGATCGGGATTTCCGGGATAGAGACCACCTGGGATGGTGGTATATATATAGAACGGGTTTTCATTGACCAAGCGGTCTATTTCCGGCCCACTCACATTGACGATTCTTGCCCCACACAAGGCCGCAGCCTGAGCTACCGAAGCATTGGGGTGGCCCACTGTGTACACCATCGCCTGAACCCGGTCATGGCAGAGCGCCAGCGACTGCTGGCCGGCCGGTAATTCATTGGCCAGAGAGAATACGCTTTTGTCCCAACCCTTTGCCTCCATGACAACTTCCATGGTCGCTCGCTGACCCGACCCGGGGTTACCGATATTTACCCGCTTGCCCATCAGGTCATCCAAACTGTTTATTCCGGCATCTTTTCGCGCGACCAGGGTGAACGGCTCGCTGTGCACCGAGAACAGCGCACGTAGCCGCTGGTCCGGACTGGGATCTTGAAATTTGCTCGACCCACGAAACGCGTGAAACTGCCAATCGGATTGGGCCACACCCAGTTCGAGTTCACCGCTGCGTACATCATTCAGGTTACTGATAGAGCCCTGAGAGGGATGTGCCAGGCAAGTCAGTCCATGGGCTTCAGTGGCACTATTCACCAACCGACAGATATCCCGGCCGACCTGATAGTAGACACCTGCCCTGCTGCCCGTGCCGATGGATATCTCTACCGCACCGGTAACTGACAGCCAACTCAGAAGAAAAACTCCGACCACCCATCCCTTCGTGTTCATAGGACATCCTCCTACCCTGTAGCCTGTACCCGCTCCAATGAATGGGCCGGCCGGTGGGCTAACCGGCCAGGCCCGGACATTGTTTACATCCAGCCCTTCTCCTTGTAGTACTTCACGGCGCCGTCATGCAGCGGGGCCGACAGTCCATCCTTGAGCATATTTTCTTCCTTCAGATTTTCGAAGGCCGGATGCAGTTTCTTGAAACGGCCAAAGTTATCGAACACTGCCTTGACCACCTGATAAATGGTGTCCTCATCAGAGGCGGTAGAGGAGACGAACGTTGCAACCACACCAAACGATTCCACATCCGCGTCCGACCCCTTATAGGTGCCACCCTTGATGCTCGCCTTGGCGTAGTAGGGCTTAGAGGAAACCAAACCGTCTACTTCCGTTCCGGTAACCGGAACAATGAGGGTATCGCACGAGGTAGAAGCCTCCTGAATCGAGCCACTGGGGTGACCAACCACAAAAACCATCGCATCGATTTTGTTGTCGCACAGCGCCTGAGCCTGCTCCGCAGACTTAAGTTCGGAGGCTAATTGAAAATCATCGTTGGTCCAGCCCTTGACAGCCATTACGGCATCCATCGTGGCACGCTGGCCGGAACCAGGATTGCCGATATTGACCCGCTTGCCCTTGAGGTCATCGAAGGTCTTAATCCCTGAATCCGCCCGAGCCACCACCGTAAACACTTCGGGATGTACGCCAAACACCGCTCGTAGTTCGGGCCAGGGGCCCTGCTCCGCAAACGCCCCTTCCCCTTTGTAAGCATTGAACTGCTGATCCGACTGCGCCACGCCCATGTTCTGATCACCGGATTTGATCGAGTTTAGATTGGCTACCGATCCACCGGTCGAGGGTGCAGTGCACTTAATTCCGGTTTTGGCGCTATCGCGATTGACCAGTCTGCAAATAGACTGCCCAACCACATAATAAACCCCCGTTTGGCCCCCGGTACCGATGGTGACAAATTTCTCCTGAGCCACGGCGGAAGCCGCCAGGCCACACAAGGCCAGAGACGCAATCATGGCATTGACGCGATGTTTCATAAGCGGAAATCTCCTCGTAATTATCTAATTTGGGTGTGGAGAATGGCGATATATCCATGCCATCTGCCACCGTCATTACGGCCCGACTGCTGATTTGGCCAGCAAATTTCGTAACCTTCATGCCGATTTGTACTGTTAACCACTCGTTGAATCAAACGTTCTGCTTTCCTAAACCTCCATCGGCGCGTTACGCCTGGGAGCTGGTTTCTTCGGCCTTACTGTTAACCCTTATCCGAAAGAGGTGCGATGATGCGGAAAACATTTGGGTGACTACTGAATGATTACTCGATAAAGCCTCCCGGAAGGCGGTGCTCGGTTACTGTCCGTTAATTCAGTTACCATCGTCAGCTTCCGTACCACCAAGAAACCTATCACCCGGATTAAATCTAGCAAAGCTTAATATTTTAAACAAGATTTTTATTTTACTGTGCATCGCATACGGTTGCTCAGCCGCCAGATCCTCAGGGAGCGGCAGCGCGGCGATAGCGGCATTCCAAAAACCCACCTAGTAATATCGCAATATACTGATTTACTGTCATTATTCCGGGACCTAGCCATGGGATTAGCGCGGCAAAGGTCTTGACATGGAAGTTTAATATGTCAAACATGCAATAACTGTCTGATATGTAGTTGGGGTTACAGGAGAGGCTGTTGGATACAGGTTACCGACTAAAGGCCGTACGTAAGCAAAAGGGGCTTTCCCAACGCAAGCTTGCCCGTCTCTCCGACGTTAATAACGGTACAATATCCTTAATCGAACAGGACAAGATTAGCCCTTCAGTTGCCTTGTTGAAGAAACTGCTGGATGCGATGTCAATCTCCCTCGGTGAGTTCTTCGATGACAAAGGCTCACCGCCGACTCAGCACTTCTTCCGGGCTGACGAGCTGACAGAGCACATCTCCGGCGATGTAATCTTTCAACAAGTTGGCGGAAGCCATTCTGGCCGTATGCTGCAGATTCTACGCGAACGATACCTTCCCCGGGGAGATACCGGTGAACACATGCTGGCTCACCAAGGCGAAGAAGGGGGAATCATTCTCAAAGGAAAAATAGAAATCACGGTTGGCGAAGAGATTGCCGTATTAAACCCGGGCGATGCTTACTATTTCGACAGCAACGTTCCCCATCGATTTCGCAATCTAGGCGACGATGAGTGTGAGATCGTCAGTGTTTGCACACCTCCCACATTCTGACGGTCCAGCCAATACCCACTAGCTGGTAGACCCGGAATACTGCTCAGTCCACAAGCGGATACTCATCCATTCCAGCGCCACCGCGTCACCACAACCTGACGAAATGAAGTCTTTTATATAAGCGCAATTATTTTTGTTTTTTCGAAAATTTCTATCGCATAAACCGGCCACTGGCCTAAGATCGGCCCCTCCGCCGGGAGACCTCACATGACCGATTATCTTGCCCCGTCTAAACCATCCCAAAGGTTAGCCGAACCAAAGATACCGATCGAGCAGATCAACAATAGGCACTCTTCGGTCAAGCCAGACACGCTCGCCCTCAGTACGCTTGCCGGCATGACCTCTTCCCACCAAGGTAGCACCATCGTCTCGATCGGGGCAGTGGCCAATATTCAGCAAATCAATGCGTCCACCCTAACCTATTTGGCCCGATGCCTTTCGGCTACGCGAGATGGACTGAAATCCCGAGCGGTTAACGGTACCCCGGGTCGCGTTGCTTCCGCCCCAGGAGCCGGTATTCACGAAGTATGGCAATCCCATGCTGCCGTTGAATGCTGGGCAGTTGCATTGGGCATGCTGCACACTGATACCACGCGTTTGGTGAATCACCAGCAAATTACAGCCCCTGGTCTTACACCACTAGCCACAGGCAATACGGGGCCATTGGCTGACCCCAGCTCCCCCACCCGATGGACTGTCGCGAAATTAAAAATTACTTTTAATTCTATATGGAGATTTCAATGCATCTTGAAACCCTGATTTACGAAAAATCAAACGGCGTGGCAGAGATCCGTTTTAATCGGCCTCACCGTCTGAACGCCGTAACCCAAACACTCTACGATGAGTTGCTTAGGATACTGGACGATGTTGAACAGGACAGCGCCATCCGTGTCGCCGTCCTTACCGGCGAAGGCCGTGCTTTTTGCGTAGGCGCCGACATGAAGGAACACGGTTCCGGAAACCGCACCCCGTTCCAGCGACGGCAGTATCTGCGCGGTGAACAGGATGTCTGCCGCCGTATTTTTTCCCTGACCAAACCGGTTATCGCGGCGGTCAACGGCTACGCCCTGGGCGCAGGCGCTGAGCTGGCAATCGTATCGGACTTCCTTCTCATGGCCGACAATGCCCAGATCGGTCTGCCGGAGATCAGCATCGGCACCTTCCTGGGTGGTGGGGTTACACATCTGCTGCCCCAGTTGATTGGATTAGCCAAAGCGCGTGAATTGATTTTTCTGGGAGACCGCTTGGATGGTACCCAAGCACAGGCCATCGGCCTGGCTACCCGTGTGTTCCCAGCGACAACGTTCATGGCGGACACTCGTAATTTCGCAATGCGGTTGGCCAGTAAGGCCCCCCTTTCCATGGCAATGGCCAAACGCCAGTTAAATCACGGCATCCATAGCGGCATGGAGAGCGCTTTAACTGCCGAGCTAGAGGGAATGACGTTTTGTGCTACCACCAAAGACTGGCAAGAAGGGGTTGACGCCTTCGCCGAAAAACGCCAACCCGTGTTCAAGGGAGAGTAGGTAGTATCTATAATGCTACCCC
The DNA here is from genome assembly GCA_020445415.1 of Gammaproteobacteria bacterium. Classification (GTDB taxonomy): domain Bacteria; phylum Pseudomonadota; class Gammaproteobacteria; order Chromatiales; family Chromatiaceae; genus HKST-UBA178. The sequence continues at coordinate 31,167 of JAGRGP010000038.1, forward strand.
CATACCCTGGTAATTATCTTATATAATAGTGTATTACATTGAATTTTTAATTTAGGCATTTAATATGAACCGGTCTCTCGAATTTCTTAATCCCAACTCGGTCGCCATCATTGGCGCCTCCAAGGACCCAACGAAACGAGGATTTCGAGCCATTCAGACACTCCTTCTTGAGAAGTTTGCGGGTGCGATTTTCCCAATCAATCCTAAGGAGAACGACATTCTGGGCCTGCCCTGCTACCCGGATCTGATATCGGTAAACCATGAAATTGATCTGGCTCTGATCTGTACCCCGGCCCGTACCCTTCCCGCCGTGATAAAGGCCTGTGGCGAAAAGGGTATCCAGGGAGCCGTGGTGCTTGCCGGGGGATTTAGTGAGGCGGGCGACGCAGGCAGGCGCCTCGAGCAGGAAATGGTTAGCGCTGCCAGATCCCACGGAGTACGGCTGATCGGCCCAAATACGTCCGGTATGTTCAATACCCATAAAGCGTGCAATCTGGTCGGGTTTTCCAATCTCCAACCCGGGGCTATCGGCATACTGTCCCAATCGGGAAATATGGCGTTATCCCTGGTTACCGAGGGACAGATCAATGGCCATCTGGGATTTAGCAGCTATATCGGGGTCGGCAACGAGGCGGATCTGCAATTTCATGAGTATCTGGATTACTTTGGAGATGATGAGCATACCCAAGTCGTAATCACTTATATCGAGGGGCTCAAGGATGGCGCGGCATTTCTAAGATCCGCTCGCCGGGTGTGCCGTGTCAAGCCGGTTGTATTGTACAAATCCGGGCGTACCGAAGCAGGTCAGAACACGGCGAGATCCCATACCGGCGCCCTTGCGGGCAGCTATACAGTAGCCACCGGAGTATTAAGGCAATCCGGGATTACGGTAGTCAACCGTTCCGATCAAATCCTGCCCGTTGCCGAAGCGCTCTCACTTCTCCCAGCACCCTCGTCGCAGCGTATTGGGATTCTGGCCGACGGTGGGGGGCACGCTACCATTGCCGCCGATATCCTGACCGAACAGGGCATGAATCTACCCCGCCTCAGCGAAGAAACACAACAGCGCTTAGCCTCCATTTTGCCCCCCGCCGCCGCACTGTCCAATCCTGTGGATGTGGCGGGTGGAACCGACACCAATCCGGAAGTATTCGCCGATTGCGCTGAAGCAATGCTGGAGGATGCTAATATAGATGCGTTACTGGTGGTAGGTCTGTTCGGTGGATACGGGATCCGTTTTTCAGAATCCCTGGCTCCCATCGAAACCCATACCGCCTCCCGAATTGGCGGCATGATCGAGCGGTTTGGTAAACCGATTATTCTGCAGAGCCTGTACGCACCGATGCGCACCGAATCGTTGACCACACTTCGGGATGC
>JAGRGP010000039.1 GCA_020445415.1 Gammaproteobacteria bacterium
GTCCGGCATGGGCGGCATGTCTGGCTGGAAGTGAGGGAGCGGTTGTCCTAAGTAGTCCAAGGATGGAATGAGCGCGTTAAATGGAGCTGGACACTAATCGTGTTCAGCTCCGGCGTTCAAGGCTCGAGCGGTCTATGCAAAGGGCGAGGAGTTGATCGATGACACAGAGGAAAAGAATTCTAGACACAAAACTGGGGTGTGTCTTGATCGCAACATGGAGTTTGGCAGGTGCTGCCGTAGGAAGCGATGCGATGGATTACGGACTTGCCCGGTGGCATCCATCGCATTTTAAGCCCGCGATAGACGAAACGACCAACGATCAATGCTTGAGTTGCCATCAAGAGATCATCGAGCGGAAGGTGCTGGATGTCTCACCTGCAGGGGTAAAATCAGCAGAGGCATTGGCGTGGTATCAGACGCTATATACCTACCAGGGCGAGCAGGAGACATTTCATCGCCGTCACTTGGTCACACCGTTGGCAGCAGAACTGATGGATATGAAGTGCAATACCTGCCACCAGGGTAATGACCCCCGGGAAGAGGCGCCCATACCTCCTGATCCAGCACGGCAGGATTTTACCTTGCGGAAAATGGTTAATCCCGATGTTTGCTTGATGTGCCATGGTGCCCACCCTTTCGAGATTATGGGGTTGCCCGGTCCTTGGCCAGCGACCCGGGACACTTTTCAAAACAATTGCTTGCTTTGCCACGCGGGTATCCGAACTCGCCGCCATCAGGTCAATTTTCTTAAGGCGAAAGCAATCGAAGACGCGGCGGCTAAGGAGGGCGATGTTTGTTACGGTTGCCACGGAGGACGCCAGTGGTATCGCATTGCATTCCCTTACGCGCGAAATGCGTGGGATGGAATGGCAAAAGAGGTTCCGGAATGGGCGAAAGATCGGCCTACTCAATCCGAGGAACGTTTTAGATTGGCACCGCCCAAAGCGGCAGAGTAGAGAAGCGGGCGAACGGAGCTAAATGGATGAGTACCAAGATGCAGATCGAAGAATTGTACGGACGCCTCAATCTCTCCCGGCGTTCATTTCTAAAGAGCACGGCTGCTAGCGGTGCTGCATTAGCGGCCGGAGGGCTGGTCGAATTAAAGGCTTCAAAGGAGGCCAGGGCATTCGCCTACGAGCCCTATCCACGAGATGATCAACTTGAAACCGTGGTGACTAGCTGCGCTCACAATTGTGGATCGAGACATATGTTGGTGGCGCATAAATGGAAGGATGTCATCGTCCGCCTATCCACCGACGATGGGCGTTACCAGAAGGATGGATTTTTCGGCAAAGATGGGTTGGTGGAACCCCAGTTACGTGCCTGCCTGAGGGGGCGTTCTTATCGCCAAAGGCTGTACTCAGCGGAACGCCTGCTTTATCCGATGGTGAGAGTTGGAGAGCGTGGTGAAGGACGATTTAAGCGGGCCTCATGGGATGAGGCTCTCAGCCTGGTAGCCAGTAAGATGGTGCATATCAAGGACAACTACGGACCCACGGCCCTGCTGGATCAAAGCTATGCCGGCGCGTCCTACGGTGTGTTGCATAAGTCTGATCAGATCGAGGGGCTCCTTGGACGGTTCCTTGGCATGTTTGGGTGCCGGACCAGTTCTTGGTCGGTACCCTCTTATCAAGGCACGACGTTTAGTTCTCGTATGACATTCGGAACGATTGAGGATGGCAATGAAGATGACGCTTTCGCTCACTCGAAGTTAATTATTATGTGGGGTTGGAACCCCGCCTATACATTCCATGGTGGCAACACCTTTATGTACATGCGCATGGCGAAACAGCGAGGCTGCAAGTTTGTATTGGTGGATCCCCAATATACGGACTCTGCAGCGGCTTATGACGCCTGGTGGATTCCGATCCGTCCCAATACCGACGCTGCCATGCTGGCGGGGATGGCGCACTATATATTTACCAACGAACTCCAAGACCAGGGATTTATCGAGCGGTTCTGTCAAGGGATGGATGCGGGGACAATGCCTGATTGGGCGAAGGACAAGGAAAACTTTAGGGACTATATCCTCGGTAAGTACGACGGGGAGGCGAAGACTCCTGAGTGGGCTTCCGCCATCTGCGGCGTAGCAGCGGAGGATATCAAGAAGCTGGCCGATATGTATGCCCGCACCAAGCCGGCGGCGCTGAAAGCCTCCTGGGCTCCTGGTCGAAACGCCTATGGTGAGCAGTACAATCGCATGGCTGCCGCTGTGCAGGCGATGACCGGCAACATCGGCGTACTCGGGGGCAGTGCCGAGGGCGTTGGAAAGGCGTGGCATGCGGAGGCGGTAGCGTATCCGTATGACCAATGGGCCAACATCTGGTTTCAAGCTATCAAGTCCGACCGTTGGGCCCATTGCGTACTCAACTATCCCGACGTGCAGCGTGAGGAAATAGGTCTTTGGCCTCGGCAGGACGCCACCGATGGACAGATCCCAAATATCAAAGGGATATTTTGGCAGGGGTCGGACTGGTTCAACCAGCTGACCAATATCAATAAGGAAATTCAGGCCATCAAGAAATTGGAGCTGGTGGTATGTATGGACTCCACCATCACGCCGTCCGGCCTGTGGGCGGATGTGCTATTGCCGGTTGCGACACATTTCGAAAGACACGACGTCGCGTTGCCTTGGTATAAAGGTCATTATTACATCCATCGGCCGAAGGTTATCCAGCCTATGGGAGAGTCAAAGAGCGACTTCCAGATATTTACCGAACTGGCCTATCGAATCGGCGGCGATACCTTCGGGCGCGCGTACAATCCGAAAGCTAACCGAGACTATTTCCAGGTCGACGATAATGTGGACGAAGCCTACCTGCGTGAGTGGTGGGAGACCAAGGTCATGGCCCACCAGCAGGTAGAGATGTCTTGGGATGAGTTCAAGCAACGCGGGGTCTACAAGTTTCATCTGCATCGCCCCCACGTCGCCTTCCAGGATCAGATCGAGAAGGGGGTGCCATTTCAGACTGCCTCGGGAAAGATCGAGATCCTGTCCGGTCAACTGGCCCAGATTACGGACTGGAAAAAGACCATGTATGGTTATGAGATTCCCTATATTCCGAAATGGATTGAGCCCTGGGAATCGCTCAATAGCCCTAAGACCGGCGAGTATCCGTTTCATCTTATCTCTCCCCATCCGCGGTGGCGAACGCATTCGATCTTCAATAATTGCAGCTGGCTGAGGGAGACCTATGAGCAGGAGGTGACGATTAATGCCTCCGACGCCCGCAAATTGGGGATCGCGACAGGGGATACGGTTGAGCTCTGGAATGACCGGGGGCGGGTAGTGGTACCAACCTATGTCACAGAGCGTTGCATGCCGGGAGTATTGGTACTCCATGAGGGGGTCTGGATGGATCTGGACGAAAACGGAGTGGATAGGGCGGGGAATCCGGATTTCCTCACACTCGACGAGCCAAGTCCGGCAGGTGCGTTTGCATACAACACCGTACTTTGCAACATCAAGAAAAGTGATCTGGAGCATAAGCCGGGATGGGACAAACTGGCAACTTCCCGCTCGCAGGTTTTTCGGCGTGATCTATAGGGACGGTGCTGGAGGGCAAGAGAATGGCTGAACAGAAAGTTACCACCAAGATCAAAGAAGCCGTAAAGCGTCGGAAGCGGGAGACCTACACTCCGGTACAACCTGAGATGCAACTCGGATTTGTTCATAATAATGTCGACTGCATTGGATGCCGAGCGTGCGAGATTGCCTGCAAGGACAAAAACGGTCTTCCCGCCGGCCCGAGATTTAGGCGCGTGCAGTATATCGAGGGTGGCACTTATCCCGATGTCTACGCCTACAAGGTGAATATGTCCTGCAATCATTGCGCCGAACCCGCTTGCTTGCCGACTTGTCCAACCGGGGCGTTGTTCAAACGTAAGGCAGACGGGATTGTCGATATCGATTCCACGTTGTGTATTGGTTGCCGTAGATGCGAGGCTGCTTGCCCATTTGGGGCCCCGCAATTTGATCCGTCGGAAGGAATTGTCAAGAAATGCAATATGTGCGTGGACGAGATCGAGGCCGGTCGTAAGCCGTACTGCGTGATGGCATGTATGATGCGTGTATTGGATATCGGTAACATAGCCGAGATCTGGAGCGGCGAACTGGATAGCGTGGCGATTGGTCCCCAGGATACCGTGGTGCGGCAGGTCAAGAACATCGCCGCTATCGAGCTTACCTTGCCGTCTATTGGTTTCGTTGCCCATAGCAAGGGTAAAGTTGAATAATGCTTACTGAACGAAATGAGACGCTGCAGGGTGGTGCCCAACAGTGGGGGGAGTTGTTTGGCGCCATCGCCGACGATTTCGCTATGTTGGCGAGGCTGCACGACAGGGAGCCAGATACTGATTTGCTTGGGATGCTGAAGCAGCAGCGATTTCCCAACGGCTTAGGTTTGAGGCTGAATACCGGTTTAGGAGAAGAGGCCCTTGCATTGCTGGAACATGCTGTAGCCTGCCTTCCCGATCACTTAGACGAGGTTGCCCTGAATGAACTGGCGGCAGACTACGCTAGCATCTATCTTAACCATTCATTGCAGGCTTCGCCGGAAGAATCGGTATGGGTTGACGAGGAGAACCTTGCCTATCAGCAGTCAATGTTCCAGGTGAGGGGATGGTATCGGCGTTATGGTTTATCGGTGCCCAATTGGCGGTTGCGGCCTGATGATCATCTGGTCTTCGAATTACAGTTTATTGAGTTTTTATTTCGGCATGCGGTAACTGGAGACGATTTGAAAGCGGCCGCGGAGTTTATGGACGAACATTTGCTGCGCTGGATAACACCATTCTCCAGACGCGTGTCCAGACGCTGCTCCACCGCTTATTTTGCCGGTATTGCGGTTTTGACCGGTGCATACTGTGAGGAGGTTCGCGATCTGCTTGCCGAGGTAATAGGAGAACCCCGGCCCTCCGCGGAAGCGATCGAACTCCGCATGAAGCCAGCCCGAGTGCAAGCCGAGGCACCACTACAGTATATGCCGGGCATGGGGCCTGCGGTTTGATATGTGCCCTATGTGGCGGTAACAGGTTATCGATTGTTCGGGAGGGCTAGGTGTCGGGTGTTTAACCTGTCAATTTTCCACGGACTCAGTACTCCACTGACGATATCGTAAGCCATTATCCGGTTGTTGTTGGTATCGGCAATAAGGACCAGATTGCCATCGACTGTCAGCCCGCCAGGCTCGTCGAGGCGCGGTGGCTCGTGTTGCGAAGCGTCCGTAGATGGTGATTTCAAGGGCAGTGTGGAAACGGTTTTCTTTCTCAGATCCAGCAACTTGATCTTATGGTTGTATGTATCTGCGGCGATCACCCGATACGCATCGATTGCCGCGATTCCCAGCACATGTTGCAATCTTGCTTCATCAAAGCTCCCATCCACGTCGCCGAAGTCAAACAATCCGGCGCCGACCAGGGTCTCGACTTTTTCGTCCTTTAAGTTGATGCGTCGTATCGCCGAGTCTTCCGCATCGGCAACGAATAGCCAGTCACCCTGGATACTAAGTCCGCTGGGCTGACTAAAGCGCGAGGTTGACAGGGATCCGTCCTGCAATCCTTCGCGCCCACTGCCTGCATAATCCGATAATTCTCCAGTGGCTAGGTTCAGACGCCAGATTTGATGACTGCCGGCCATGGCGATGTACAGTTTCTCATCCTTGATGGCCAAACCCCAAGGAGATCGCAATCCAATTTCCATGGCCTTGAACTTGCCCTGCCTCGGCTGTTCCATTGAGCTGTCTCCGGCAATCGTGGTCACATCTTCCGAGACGATATCCAACGCTCTGATAAGATGATTGCCGGTGTCGGCGACATATATTTTGTTTCCGTTGATCACAATTCCTTGGGGGGATGAGAATCTCGCATTGATCGCGTTTCCGTCCGCGTGGCCGGGCTTTGGCCCCCCAAAGACCTGGAGAACCTTGCCGGAGCGGTCGGCCAGAACGACGCGGTTATGCAACGTATCGCTGATTGCCACGTAGCGTCCAGAGATGGTGACTTTTCCGGGGGCGGCCAGCGGAGACCTCTCAAGCTTCTCGCTTTCCAAGGAAATCGGCAACGGAGTGGGATCAAGCCGGTCTTTCTGTTCTTCGATCAATTTGGCAATGGCCGAATCCAGGATGTCGAGATTACCCTCTCCGATCACCTTGCCCAGAGGAATGCCTTGCGGATCTATCACCACCTGGGTAGGCCAGGCTCGCATGCCGTAGTAGCGGCCGGCGCGGAACTCCACATCGTTGACCACAGGGTGTTCGATCCCGTACCTAACCACGATATTTCTCAGTGCCTTCAGTTCCTTTTCACGATCAAACTTAGGTGTGTGTACGCCGATCACAGCCAAGTAGGGGTGATACTTGGTTTCGAGGGTCTTTAAATCCTCGAGTACGTGTACGCAGTTGATACAACCGTAAGTCCAAAAATCAAGGACGACGACTTTACCTTTCAGTTCGCTAAGTCGAATGGGTTTGGATACGTTTAGCCACGGCATATCTGGTGAAAACTCGAATGAAGGCAAGGTTATTTGGCCTTCGTCTCCGGACCAAGCCGGCCAGGGAATGGTCGCGAGCAGGGCTATCATCGCGAATCGGTATAAACGAAAACGCGGGCTACGGATCGTGGGCATGGATCGAAGGCGCTCTATTGCGTATAGGAAACTTGAAATCTGCATAAGAGTATAGCCTGTGACTCCATTGGATCGCTTCTGTCTTTTGTGTTTCCCTCAGTCGTTAAAGTCCGGCACCCCATGGCCGCTATTTTCCATGCGGCGTTTTCTTGGGTCTGCCGGTCGCTGGAGGCCGGAATCTGAGGGTGAGCAGGGGCTGATTCGGCTGTGGAGTTGCTATGACAATCACTAGCGAGGTATCCAGTGACGGGCTACAGGTATCCATTAAGGTACATGGACGGTTCGATTTTACCGCACACCAGTCTTTTCGGGAGGCGTGCGACAGAGTGCCCAGAGGACAGGCCAATTACCTCATTGATATGAGCCAAGCCGATTATATTGATAGTGCCGCGCTAGGGATGCTCTTGCTGTTGAGGGAACAGGCCGGGGGGGATAGCGCCCGGATTAGAATACGTGGGTGTAGCCAGGATGTTCAGCGCATCCTAGAGGTTTCCAAGTTTCACAAGTTATTCGATATTGAAGAAGCCAGCCCCGTTTAGCGATAGGTTTTTTGTTGGGCTCTCGGCTTCGGCAAGATCAACCACAACCCTCTTTGAGTTAGTTGTTTGACGGGCCGGTGGGCAGTTGCTCTAATCAAACCAACACACGGTATTCGAGGACCAACATAGATGCAGCTATTACCGGTGATACTGTCGGGCGGTTCCGGAAGCCGCCTGTGGCCACTGTCACGAGAAGCTTATCCCAAGCAGTTTCTACCACTTACGGGAACTGATAGCTTGTTACAAGCGACGGCGGGGCGCCTGGACGGAGTGGCTGACGAGTCTTCCGGTGAGCTCACACTCTTGCCTCCACTCATTGTCTGCAACGAAGCACACCGTTTCCTGGTTGCCGAGCAGTTGCGTTTAATGCGGCGTGATCCGGCTTCCATTCTATTGGAACCGGTTGGCCGGAATACTGCGCCAGCCCTAACGTTGGCGGCTCTGGCGGCAAGTTCCGATGGAACAGATCCGGTATTGATCGTAATGCCGGCCGATCATCTCATTCTCGATGAGGTGGTGTTCCGGCGACTGGTCGTCAGAGGTGTGGAGTTGGCGGGGGCCGGGAAGGTTGTGACCTTCGGTATCGTTCCTACGGGTCCCGAGACCGGATATGGGTATATTCGAAAGGGTGAGCGTCTCGACCCCGGCGATGAGGGTGCCTGTGGTCTCGATGCCTTTGTCGAAAAGCCAGACCGGGAGACTGCAGCCCAGTACATCGAGTCCGGACGTTATTTGTGGAATAGCGGCATCTTCATGATGAAGGCATCGCTCTGGCTTGAACTGTTAGAGCGATTCCGTGGCGATATTGCCTCCGTCTGCAAAGCCGCCTTCGGCAAAGGTGAAGCCGATCGCGAATTCTTTCGTCCTGATCCCGCGCTGTTTCGTACTTGTCCATCGGACTCGATCGACTATGCGGTCATGGAGAGGTTATCAGGACAGCAGGTCCAAGATGTCGAGGCAGTGGTTCTTCCGTTGGATGCCGGGTGGTCGGATGTTGGGGCTTGGTCCGCCCTGTGGGATGTTACGCAGCGTGACCCGTCGGGCAACGCTATCGAAGGCGACGTGTTCACCCATGAAGCGAGCGACAATCTACTCATTGCCAAGCACCGGATGCTGGCGGCGGTTGGGGTGGAGGGTCTGGTGATAGTGGAGACTCCGGACGCCGTGTTGGTCTTGAATAAGGCCAGGGCCCAGGACGTCAAGGAGGTGACCCGCTATCTAAAGGAAGCAAACCGCGACGAACATCTGTTCCACCGGAAAGTGCACCGGCCGTGGGGGAGTTTCGAGCCTATTGATGAAGGCAGCCGTTATCAGGTCAAGCGGCTCTCTGTTGCCCCAGGAGGGTGCCTGTCATTGCAGATGCACCACCATCGTGCCGAACATTGGATCGTCGTTAGTGGAACGGCGAAAGTAACACGAGGCGATGAAACACTGCTCCTCACCGAAAATCAGTCAATTTACATACCGCTTGGCACCCGTCACCGGTTGGAAAATCCTGGGCAGATTCCGTTGGAGATCATCGAGGTTCAATCTGGGAGTTACCTGGGGGAGGACGATATCGTCCGTTTCGAAGATGTCTACAATCGGAATTCCCAGGGGTAAGCCCATTATGCCACTGGCAACCTGCCAAAATATCTCCTATCCTTCTCGGTTTTTGGGTGGGGCTGATAATCATGGGTTTCAAGTGTGGAATCGTGGGACTCCCCAATGTGGGAAAGTCCACCCTGTTTAACGCGCTCACACAGGCAACAATCGCCGCTGAGAACTATCCATTTTGCACTATCGACCCTAACGTGGGCATAGTCCCCCTGCCCGATCCCAGACTGGATGTGATTGCGGCAATCGTCAAGCCACGCAGCATTGTTCCCACTACAATGCAATTTGTTGATATCGCAGGGTTGGTCGCCGGGGCTTCGCGGGGTGAGGGCTTAGGCAACAAGTTTCTGGGAAACATCAGGGAAACCGACGCGGTCTGTCATGTTGTGCGGTGTTTCGAAGACGATGACGTGGTGCATGTGGAGGGTCGGGTCGATCCGAGTTCCGATGTTGAAGTGATCAATACGGAGTTGGCGCTCGCGGATATGGAATCCGTCGAGCGGGCTCTGGACAAAGCGGTCCGGCAGGTAAAGATCGGTGACAAGAGGGCAATTTCCAAGAAAGCGTTGCTGGAAGCCGTGCACGCGCATCTGGACAGTGGTAAACCCGTGCGATCGATGCCGCTGGATGAGGATGCCCGGTCGGCACTCTATGATCTACATCTGTTGACCATCAAGCCAACGTTCTATGTCGCCAACGTCGCGGAGGATGGTTTTGCGGGAAACTCTCAATTGGATCAATTGAACGAACTGGCTGCCGCCGAGGGCTCGGCAGTAGTGCCTATTTGCGCGGCGATCGAAGCAGAAATCGCCCAATTGGATGCCGGGGAGCGGCAGGAATTTCTTGCGGAGATGGGGTTGCTTGAACCAGGGTTGAATCGTGTGGTTAGGGTTGGTTACCAGTTGTTGGGATTAGAAACTTATTTCACGGCGGGAGAGAAAGAGGTGCGGGCCTGGACCATACCGATCGGCGCGGTGGCCCCGGAGGCGGCTGGCGTGATACACACCGATTTTAAGCGGGGGTTCATCCGAGCCGAGGTGGTCTCCTATCAGGATTTTGTCGATTATCACGGGGAGCAAGGCGCCAAGGAGGTGGGCAAACTGCGGGTAGAGGGCAAAGATTATGTGGTACAGGATGGTGATATCATGCATTTCCGGTTCAATGTGTGACCCGTGGAGCATATCCCTTTCGACTATCGCAAGTCGTTGACAGTGAAAGACATTACCGTTATATTTGCGCGCTTGTCGGCTACGTAGCTCAGACGGTTAGAGCGGCGGACTCATAACCCGCAGGTCGGTGGTTCAATTCCACCCGTAGCCACCACCCACTCATCGTTTCTCATCTCGCTTTCAGTCCCACTGTGTTTATTGTTTTCCCCAAAGGGGAACTATTTTGTACCCATAAGGGTCATAAATCCTGTAGCCAGTGCATTAAGTGAGCCAAGTGTTCGGCAAACCCATTTGTGTGCATTGCGAACTCCCCTCCGGCTAGTTTTGGCTGGATTATCAAGGATCCTCAAGGATCCTTTTTTTTGCCCTACAACGGGGCGCTTTGAGATCCGGTTGCGCCAAAATAGTGCGTTACTCAATTAAGCTGCACACTTAGTTTCTACAGTAATACGGAGATTTTACCGGGCGTCCGGGCGATTCACTCGCGTAGAAAAATAGGTTCGCCGGACCAAATTTTTTGTTGTGGCGGAAGTCCTTGGAAGGTTCGTGAGGGCGAGTGGGTAACCTTTCGCGGGCCGAATCAATGTGCCTGGGGAGGGGCCCGAATCATAAAGATTTGCTGAAGGTTAAAAGAGGTACGTTTCCTGCATGTTGTTGTCCCGATTATTGGCGGTCCCGGCTGGGATGGATCGCCGTGGATAAGATCGCGGAGACTACTTATATGAAGAAACCGGTACTGATTGCCGGCCTGCTGGGGGTTTTCCCGGGGCTTGCTTTGGCACAAGAGGCGGTCCTGAGCGGTGCCAATACCGCCTGGATCCTGACATCGACCGCTCTGGTGCTGTTTATGACGCTTCCGGGGTTGGCACTCTTCTACGGTGGTTTGGTTCGCACCAGAAACGTCCTGTCGATATTAATGCAATGCTTTTCGATTGCGGGACTGATTTCCATTCTTTGGCTTGTCGTTGGTTATAGCCTCGCTTTTGGAGAGGGTAACGGCTGGATTGGTGATTTCGGAAAGGTCATGCTGGCAGGTGTCGGTAGGGATACGTTGGCTGCTGGCGATATTCCCGAAGCGTTGTTCGTGCTCTTCCAAATGACATTTGCGGTAATTACTCCGGCGCTAATTATCGGTGGCTTTGCCGAACGCATGAAATTTTCCTCGGTCCTGCTTTTCAGTTCCATTTGGTTACTGGTTGTTTATGTGCCGATCACCCACTGGGTGTGGGGCGGCGGCTGGCTTGGTCAGATGGGATTGTACGATTTCGCGGGTGGGGTGGTGGTGCATATCACGGCGGGGGTCTCCGCATTGGTAGCAGCTCTCGTATTGGGGCCACGCAAAGGCTTTCCCCGGACTGCCATGCCCCCTCACAACATGACCATGACGGTGACGGGTGCAGGCATGCTTTGGGTTGGATGGTACGGGTTTAATGGCGGAAGCGCGCTGGCCGCTGATGGCAATGCGGCAATGGCAATGTTGGTTACGCACATCTCGGCGGCGACCGGGGCCATGACTTGGCTGGCAATTGAATGGAAACGTTTCGGCAAACCCAGTGCGCTGGGCGCGGTCACCGGAATGGTCGCGGGGCTAGGCACAATTACTCCGGCTTCTGGATTCGTGGGGCCGGGTGGTGCTTTAGTTATCGGTTTTTTGGCCGGAGGGGTCTGTTATTTTGCTACACAATACATTAAGCGTGTACTGATGATTGACGACTCCCTGGATGTGTTTCCGGTGCACGGGGTGGGGGGTAGCCTGGGTACGTTGCTGGCTGGGGTTTTCTCATCGACTGGATTGGGTTTATTTAGCGGTTACGGGTTTGCCGAAGGTATAGATTCCATGGGAGGGCAGCTATGGGTTCAGTTGATTGGCGTGGTGGCCACGATCATCTATACCGCTGTATTGACCTTCGTCATTCTTAAGCTGGTCGCACTCATGACCCATGGATTAAGGGTAAGCGGGGAGCAAGAAGTCGAGGGGCTGGACCATGTCAGTCACGAAGAGACTGGCTACAATATGTCTTGATAAAACGACTGTTCCGGTGGCATCTCTAGAGGCACTGATGATAGGTGCTGCAGCGGTGCCGTCGGGGTGGGAACGATGCGGCTTTAGTGGTCGGGGTGAGAGGATTCGAACCTCCGACTTCTACGTCCCGAACGTAGCGCGCTACCAGACTGCGCCACACCCCGAAGTTGTCAACTTGTGCGTTTTACGGCGAAATCGGCTAGTGCCGACATGGCATCGCGGTAGGCGGACGCAGGGATGAATTCCAATGCCTGCTGGGCCTTGTTGGCCTCGCTGATCGCGAGCCGCGAAGTGTACTCGATAGCGCCGGTTGATTCAATGGCGGACAGGATCTTATCGATCTGTTTCCGACCTCCGTTACGAATCGCGTCGCGAATCAGTTGCCGCTGTTCGGCGGTGCCCATCTCCATTGCCCGCAACAAGGGCAGCGTTGGTTTTCCCTCGGCAAGATCATCGCCAAGGTTCTTGCCGATCTCGTCTCCTCCCGCTCCGTAGTCCAATGCATCATCGATGATCTGAAACGCAACCCCCAGATAGCGGCCGTAATCGGCCATCGCCTGTTCCTGGGTGGTATCGGTATTGGCCAACACGGCTCCCAGGCGAGTACCTGCCTCGAACAGCGTAGCAGTTTTACGAAGTATTACTTCACGGTAACGGGTTTCGTCGGTATCCGGGTCGTTGCAATTTAGGAGTTGAAGTACTTCGCCTTCGGCGATTCGGTTGGTGGCATGCGAAAGGATCTCCATGACCCGCATCTGGCCCACCTCCACCATCATTTCAAAAGCGCGGGAATAGAGAAAATCTCCCACCAGCACGCTGGCAGCATTTCCCCACACGGCATTTGCGGTGTCACGGCTGCGGCGTAGCTCTGATCCATCGACGACATCATCGTGTAACAGGGTGGCGGTGTGGATGAATTCGATAACCGCGGCAAGTTCGATGTGCTGTTCACCCCGGTACCCGAGCGCCTTTGCCGCCAAGAGAACCAGCATCGGGCGCAACCGTTTGCCACCGCTGTTGACGATGTATTGTCCCACCTGGTTAATGAGAACGACATCGGAATGGAGGCGATTGAGTATTAGTGAATCGACTGCTTTCAGGTCGTCCGCGATCAGTTTACGAATGGCGGAAATGTCCATTATTACTTTTGCCAAATGGCTACGGCATCCATTTAGGGATTTGGACCAAGCATGCTAGGGTCGCCCCCTCGGTCTGTCAAGCAAGATGCTGCTCCCTGGCGCTGGAGGTTAGTGTGTTCGGCACATAATCATTTGACCTGGAATGGCGGTACGGGTAGAATTTCGCCTCTTTGGTCGGCTCGCCAAAAATATGGCGTGCCGGAACAAACCCGATAATTTCTAGAGCGTGAATTCGCGGAGAGTTGGCATGTATGCCGTAATTCAGACCGGTGGTAAACAATACCGTGTGCAAGAGGGTGATATCCTTAAAGTGGAGAAAATCGGCGCCGAGGAAGGCGCTGATGTAGAGCTAGACAAGGTGCTACTGGTTGCTGATGGCGATGATGTCAAGGTGGGCTCCCCTTACGTGGCTGGCGGAAAGGTTCTCGCGACCGTTAAGGGTCAGGGGCGTGGCAAGAAAGTGAAGATCATCAAGTTCAAACGCCGCAAGCAGTATTTGAAGCGTCAGGGTCACCGCCAGTCTTATACGGAACTCAAGATCACCGGTATCAGTGTTGGCTGAGGGGTAACGAACAATGGCACATAAAAAGGCGGGCGGCAGTACACGAAACGGTCGTGATTCTGAGTCCAAACGGCTGGGTGTAAAGGTTTTTGGCGGCCAAGTGATTAATGCCGGCGGTATCATCATCCGGCAGCGGGGCACCCGGGTCCACGGGGGCGTCAATGTAGGGGTAGGAAAAGACCACACGCTTTTTGCGAAGGCCAATGGCGTGGTGAAGTTTGAGCTTAAAGGCCCGAAAAAACGCAAATACGTGAGTGTCATTTCGGCCTGAACTCGGAATTACCGGCTGACCTGGAAGGCCTCGTCTATGACGGGGCTTTTTGCGTTATGGACATAGTTTCCGGAGGAGTACGCGGTAGTTTCCAAGTCGTCCGAGTTCTGTTCTTAGGGTTCATCTTCCCTTGGGTTTCCGCGCGGTGCGCTAACTATGAAATTTGTTGATGAAGTGACTATTAGTGTAGCGGCCGGTAATGGGGGTAGAGGGGCGGTGAGTTTTCGGCGCGAGAAATATATTCCCAAGGGAGGGCCAGACGGTGGAGACGGTGGCGATGGGGGCAGTGTATTCCTGGTGGCCGATAGCGGACTTAATACCTTGGTGGATTTTCGCCATAAGCGCAGATTCCGAGCGGAGCATGGAGAAGGGGGCGCGGGGCGCAACAAGACCGGGCGCAGTGGACGGGACCTGACCATTCGGGTTCCGGTAGGGACCCGCGTTAGTGACGGTGATACGGATGAACCGATTGGCGAGCTGCTGCTGCATGGGGAGCGGCTTTTGGTTGCCAGAGGCGGGTTTCACGGGATTGGGAATGCTCGTTATAAAAGCAGCACCAACCGTGCGCCTCGTCAGTATACTCCAGGAAGCCAAGGGGACCAGCGCTCGCTGGCGTTGGAGTTGATCCTGCTGGCAGATGTTGGTTTGCTTGGCGTGCCAAACGCCGGTAAGTCTAGTTTTATACGGAAGGTGTCCGCCGCCCGGCCCAAGGTGGCAGACTATCCGTTCACTACGCTGCATCCTAACTTGGGAGTCGTCAGTGGGGGGGGTGATCGCAGTTTTGTGATCGCGGATGTTCCGGGGCTGGTCGAGGGGGCCGCCGACGGGGCGGGCTTGGGTGTACACTTCCTGAAGCATCTCAGCCGTACCCGTTTACTCCTGCATCTGGTGGATATCGCGCCTTCCAGTGGATTACCCTCCCCGGAAGCGGCTGTGCGGATGGTAACAACGGAGCTGGAACGATTTGGCCGGGATTTACTGCGTAAAGAGCGCTGGTTGGTACTTAACAAAATCGACCTGATGAGTGATGCTGCACTTGCATCGAAACAGCGTGCGCTGGTGGAGGCTTTGCAATGGGAGGGGCGAGTATTCGCGATTTCGGCGGTCACGGGTAGGGGAGTGGAGTCATTGATTGAGGCACTCTTTCACTATCTCGATAGCCTCGAAGCTGACCGTTCTGGAGTAGGTGAAGGACAAGCGCCAGGGGTGCTGTCGCCATGAAATTCCAGGGCTTGTGATGATTCAGTCTCGCGAAGATCTTACCGTAACCCGCCGCTGGGTAGTAAAGATTGGCAGTGCGCTGCTGACCGCAGATGGCAAGGGATTGGACCGAGAGGCGCTCGCTTCCTGGGTGGATCAGATGTCTGCGCGGGTACTGTCGGGAAGAGAGCTGGTGCTTGTCTCTTCCGGAGCAGTCGCCGAGGGCATGAGCCGAATGGGTTGGCGGCGGCGCCCATCTACCTTGCACGAACTGCAAGCCGCGGCCGCGATAGGGCAAATGGGCCTGATTAGGGCTTACGAAACCTGCTTTATGAAACGCGGCTTGCATACCGCGCAGATCCTGCTCACTCACGACGATCTGGTCAACCGAACTCGCTATCTCAATGCCCGCAGCACCTTGCGTACCCTGTTGGGATTGCGTGTGGTGCCGGTGGTTAACGAGAACGATACCGTGGCCAACGAAGAGCTCCGCTTTGGAGACAACGATACACTGGCCGCACTGGTGGCTAACTTGGTGGATGCAGAGCTGCTGGTCTTGTTAACCGATCAACTGGGTTTGTTCGATGCGGATCCCCGAATCGATTCCAAGGCACGGATCATCCCCGAGTGCCGGGTTGATGATAATCTATTGGACAAGGCCGCAGGTGGAAGTATTAGTGGCCTTGGTCAAGGGGGTATGGAAACCAAGGTGAGAGCGGCGCGGATCGCGGCTCGTTCGGGCACAGCAACAGTGATCGCCCCCGGTAGGGGCGAGGACGTATTGGCTCGTATTGGCTCCGGAGAAGAAATAGGGACGCTGCTGCTTGCAACCCAAGGTCCGGAAGCGGCACGGAAGCGGTGGTTGGCAGGCCATCTTCAGGTACGGGGGCGGCTGATATTGGATGCCGGGGCGGTCAGGGTCTTGCGGGAATCGGGGCGTAGCCTTCTAGCGGTGGGCGTAGTGGATGTGACTGGCAGTTTCTCCAGAGGCCAGGTGGTTTCCTGTACAGATGAGAAGGGCCGGGAGGTTGCCCGGGGCCTGGTCAACTACAGTGCTTCCGAAACGATGGGGATAAAGGGGAAACCGTCGAGCCAAATCCGTGAGATCTTGGGCTATATGGACGAAGAGGAGATTATCCACCGAGATAATCTGGTACTGATCTGAACGGTGAGCCTCATCATGGCGTTTCCCGGCACCATAAAAAACCGGCGAAGAGCCGGTTTTTTATGGTCAATAGGCCGAGAGACTTACATCATTTTTAATCTGGCGTTTAGATGGCTTTTGAAGCGTGCTGCCTTGTTCTTATGAATCAAGCCTCGGTTGGCGGAGCGGTCGATGACGGGTACCGCCAACTTGTAGGCATTGATTGCGCCTTCCTTGTTGCCCGCAACGATGGCCTTAATCACGTTCTTCACCTGGGTGCGCATGTTGCTTAGGCGAGAAGCATTGTGCTGGCGGTGCCGTTCTGCCTGGCGGGCGCGTTTGCGAGCCTGTGCCGAATTTGCCAAAGTAGCTCTCCCAATCAGTCTAAAAAGGTATAACCAGTAAAGAGCCGCGTATTCTGGGGGAGAGCGAGCTGTATGTCAATAGCCGTTGGCCATCGACGGCAAGCCTTAGGGCATCGGCCTGCCAACCCGGTAGGGTGGGATTCCGGTCATAGGGGGTGCGGGGAGACAATTGGGTATTTGGGCGGCCGATTAACCCCTATAATTCTATTTTCGATTTGAATTTCGATATGCAGGACGCGGGTTGATGCTTAAGTCCCTGGCCAAGGTGGGAGTCAATACCTTGCTGTCGCGCATTTTGGGGTTTCTTCGCGATCTGGTATTTGCCCACCTGTTTGGAGCCAGTGCCGGAACGGATGCCTTTTTCGTGGCATTCAAGATTCCCAATTTTTTGCGTCGCTTATTTGCGGAGGGCTCCTTCTCAGTTGCTTTTGTCCCGGTGCTCACCGAGTACAAGGAGAAGCGGACCTTCGAGGAGCTAAAGCTATTTGTCGACCATGTGGCGGGAACGCTAGGGGCTGTCCTGCTGGCGGTCACGGTGTTGGGCGTGCTCTGTGCTCCACTGATAATCATGGTCTTCGCGCCGGGGTTCATGGGACAGTCCGGCAAGTTGGAGTTAGCCAGCGATATGCTGCGTCTGACCTTCCCTTATCTGTTTTTCATCTCGCTGACAGCTTTTGCTGGAGGTATTCTCAATTCCCACCAGCGGTTCGGGATTCCCGCATTCACCCCGGTATTGCTTAACATCTCCATGATCGCTTGTGCCTTTTGGCTCTCGCCCCTCATGGATCGTCCCATCGTGGCACTGGCTTGGGGCGTTTTACTCGCCGGGGTGGTCCAAGCCTTGTTTCAACTGCCATTTCTCCATCAGCTGCGGTTGGTGCCAAGGTTTGTGTTTGCGCCTAAGGACGAGGGGGTCAGACGAATCGCTAGACTTATGCTCCCCGCACTTTTTGGGGTTTCGGTCACCCAACTCAATCTGTTACTGGATACCCTGATCGCCTCGTTCCTGGTCAGCGGTAGTATTTCCTGGCTCTACTATTCCGACCGGCTCATGGAGTTTCCGTTGGGGGTACTGGGGGTTGCCTTGGGGACCGTGATACTCCCGAACCTCTCGGCAAGGCATGCTACCGAATCTCCCGAGGGATTTTCCCGGACTCTTGACTGGGCGCTGCGATGGACCCTGCTACTGGGTTTGCCGTCGGCGGTAGGGTTGTTCATGCTTTCGGAAGCGGTGATTTCTACACTGTTCCTGTCTGATTTGTTCCAGGCAGAGGATGTTGCTATGTCGGCACGTAGCCTAATGGCTTATTCCCTGGGTTTGGCGCCGTTTATCCTTATTAAGGTATTGGCCCCCGGGTACTATGCGCGTCAGGATACCAGAACTCCGGTGCGCATTGCGGTTATGGCGATGTTCGCCAATATGGTTCTTAACATCCTTTTGGTGTTTCCCCTCGCCCATGCGGGATTGGCGCTTGCTACCTCACTATCGGCGTCCTTGAATGCCTACCTACTCTATCGCGGACTGCGTGCCGAGAATGTCTACCTACCTCATTCCGGTTGGTTATGGTTGATCGTGCGCGGCGTTACCGCTAGCCTGGTGCTGGCCATTGTGCTCTACATTGGTGCGGGAGATTTATCAGGGTGGGTGGAAAGCACTCCCGGGGACCGGGTTGGCCGGTTGGTGGTGCTGATCCTAGGGGGAGCGGCGACATACTTTGCCGCGTTGTATCTACTGGGTATCCGGTTTCGGCACTTCCGGAGTTAGCAACGATTTGACCAGAAACTTCGACCTGAGGCTGAGTTTGTTCCCGGGTTGGATCGGCAGGGACTTGGGTGAATACTTCGCTTATAATCAGAAATTTCGACTAGACGACCCCAGGCTGATTTCGATGCGGGTAATCCGCGGTCTTCATAATCTACGCTCCGGGCATCGGGGCTGCGTGGCCACCATCGGTAACTTCGACGGTGTTCATCTGGGGCATCAGGCGGTTTTACGTCTGTTGCTGGAAAAGGCGGATGAGTTGAAATTGCCGGCAACGGTAATCACCTTCGAACCTCAACCTCAGGAGTTTTTCTCGGCACAACAGGCGCCTGCCAGGCTGACCAGAATGCGGGAGAAGTTGAGTGCCTTGAGCGATGTGGGAATCGGTCAGGTGGTGGTGCTTGAATTTGGCCAGAAACTGGCGGAGATGTCAGCCCCGGAATTTGTAAGGCGATTACTGCTGGATGGCCTGGGTGTCAGATATCTGTTCGTAGGGGACGATTTCCGATTTGGCAAGGGCCGTAGTGGGGACATCGGGTTGTTACGTGATGTGGGGAACCGACAAGGATTTGTGGTCGAGAGCATGAACACCTTTGTGGTAGGTGATGAGCGGGTCAGCAGCACGCGGATCCGAGAGCTTCTGGCGGCTGGAGACCTGGGTTTGGCGGCGCGTTATCTGGGCAGGCCCTATCGTATTTGCGGTCGGGTGGCCCATGGAGATGCACGGGGGCGGACCATCGGCTATCCAACCGCTAATATCAATTTGCACCGGCGGGTGAGCCCGCTACGTGGAGTTTACGCGGTGATGGTACATGGACTGAATCCGGAGCCGATCTCGGGCGTGGCCAATATCGGAACCCGCCCTACTGTAGCCGGGGATTCCCGTTACTTGTTGGAAGTGCACCTTTTCGATTTTCAGCGGGAGATATACAGACAGCATATTCAGGTGGAATTTAAAAAGAAAATCCGAGATGAACGACGCTTTAGTTCATTCGAAGCGCTGCGCCAACAGATCGAACTGGACAGCCAGACTGCCAGATCATTTTTCAACCGACCACTGACGAAGTTAGAAGGCACCGGCCGTGACTGATTACAAAACCACGTTAAATCTTCCCAGCACAGGGTTTCCCATGAAGGGTAATCTCGCCCAGCGAGAACCCGAGATGTTGAGGCGGTGGGAGGAGATTGATCTGTATAAAAAGATCCGCGAAGCCTTCGCGGGCAGGCCAAAGTTCATACTACATGACGGCCCGCCTTACGCAAATGGCGAGATCCATATCGGCCATGCGGTAAACAAAGTGCTCAAGGATATCATTGTTAAAAGTAGGACACTGGACGGGTACGATGCCCCCTATGTCCCAGGGTGGGATTGTCACGGATTGCCCATTGAGCTCCAGGTGGAGAAGCGGGTAGGTAAGCCCGGGGTCAAGGTTTCCGCTGCCCAGTTTCGGGTTGCCTGCCGGGACTATGCCGCCAAGCAGGTGGACAATCAGCGTGCGGACTTCAGGCGTCTTGGGGTATTTGGCGACTGGGAGCAGCCCTACCTGACCATGGACTATCGGACCGAGGCCGATATTATTCGCGCACTAGGAAAGATTGTGGAGAACGGCCATGTGCATAAGGGCTACAAACCAGTGCACTGGTGTACCGACTGTGGCTCCGCATTAGCGGAGGCCGAGGTGGAGTACAAGGACAAGGAATCTTTCACCATTGACGTTCGGTTCCAGGCGGTCGATCCGGAGGCGGTGATGAATTGCTGCCACTCGATCCCCGATGGCCAGGGTGAAGGCCCACTCTCGGTGGTTATCTGGACAACAACCCCCTGGACCCTGCCCGCTAATCAAGCGGTTGCTCTGAATCCTTCCCTGGAGTACGTCGTGGTGCAGACGGGAGGTGCGTCGAGAGAGCGGTTGCTAGTGGCCGAAGGGCTGCTGAAGGAGACCATGGGACGCTGGGGGATCGACGATTACCATGTGATTGCCTACGGACGTGGTGACGCCTTCGAAGGACTCAAGCTGAGGCACTGCTTCTACCCCCGGGAAGTCCCGGTCATTCTCGGTGAGCATGTCACCCTCGAGGCGGGAACCGGCGCAGTACACACCGCTCCGGGGCATGGCTTGGAGGACTACATCGTGGGGCAGCGCTACGGCCTGCCGGTGGACAATCCGGTTGGTGGCGACGGCCGTTTTCTGGCTGATACTGAGTTTTTCGCGGGTGAGCATGTATTCAACGCCAATGAGAGCGTTATCGAAGTGCTTAAATCGCGCGGGGCACTGCTTCAGGAAGCTAGGCTGGCCCACAGCTACCCCCATTGCTGGCGGCACAAGACGCCTATCATCTTCCGTGCTACCCCACAGTGGTTTATCGGGATGGACCAGCAGGGGTTGAGAAAGACGGCCCTTGAGCAGATAGACCAGACGCAGTTTACCCCGGACTGGGGTAAGGCCAGAATACAGGGGATGGTCCGGGGCCGTCCCGATTGGTGCATTTCCCGGCAGCGTACCTGGGGAGTCCCTATCACGCTCTGGATTAACCGGGAAAGCGGCGAACTTCATCCCGAGACCTCCCGACTCGTCGAGGCGGTCGCCAAGCGTGTAGAGCAACAGGGAATCGAAGCCTGGTTTTCACCAGACATATCTGAGCTGCTGGGTGATGAGGCGGATCGTTACGAAAAGGTTTCCGATACCCTGGATGTTTGGTTCGATTCGGGGGTAACCCACTTTGCGGTTCTGGGCCACCGGGATGGCTTGGAGTTTCCTGCGGACCTCTATCTAGAGGGTTCGGATCAGCACCGCGGTTGGTTTCAGTCGTCACTGCTGACGTCAGTGGCGATCCATAATCGCGCGCCCTATAAAGGCGTACTTACCCACGGCTTCACCGTTGATGCCAAGGGGCTCAAGATGTCCAAGTCGCTAGGAAATGTGGTTAGCCCCCAGAAGGTTATGAAGAACCTTGGGGCGGACATTATCAGGTTGTGGGTGGCGGCTACCGATTACCGGGGCGAGATGAGCGTTTCTGATGAGATCCTCAAACGCACAGCGGATGCTTACCGGCGAATTCGCAATACTTCCCGATTTCTGTTGGCCAATCTCAACGGGTTCGATCCTCAGTATAACCTGGTACCCCCGGAAGAGATGGTCGCGCTTGATCGCTGGGCCGTGGATCGGGCCTCGCAGTTACAGGAGGTTATTGTCGATGCATACCGTACCTATCAGTTTCACCAGATATTCCAGACGGTGCACAACTTCTGTGTGAACGAGATGGGAGGGTTCTATCTGGACATCATCAAAGATCGCCAATACACCACTCAGGAAGATAGCCGTGCGCGCCGTTCTTGTCAGACGGCGATGTTCCATATCGCCGAGGCGATGGTGCGTTGGCTGGCACCGGTGTTGAGTTTTACCGCCGACGAAATCTGGCGATATCTCCCCGGTAAACGAGGTGAATCGGTTTTTCTGGAGACCTGGTACACCGGGTTGTTTCCGCTGGATGAACGAGTCGGGTTTGACCGCCAGGATTGGTCTACGCTTGCCGCGGTAAGGTCAGCGGTCGGCAAACAGTTAGAACAGCTCCGCGCCGACGGTACCATCGGTGCATCACTGGATGCGGAAATCGATCTCTACTGTTCGGACGAGATCTTTCCAGTGCTCGAGAGGTTCGGCGAGGAGCTGCGTTTCGTATTCATTACCTCCGACGCAAAGATTCACCCGTTGAGCGAGCGGCCCGATGGCGCCTTGGCTACCTCCATGGACGGGTTATGGGTGCGAGCTGGTAAGTCACGCTATTCCAAATGTGCACGGTGTTGGCATCATCGCGCAGATGTTGGGGATCATGCATTGCATCCCACGCTCTGTGGACGCTGTGTGGCAAATATCGAATCCGGCGGCGAGTCTAGATCTTTCGCCTGACGTGGCGCGGAGTACCACTGATGATTCGTTGGTTGTGGTTATCGTTGATCGTTGTAGCCTTGGATCAGATCAGCAAACAGCTGGTCGAGTCAAACCTATTGGTGTTCGAGACCCTACCACTGCTGTCCTGGCTGAATCTCACATTGGCCTACAACGAAGGAGCGGCTTTTAGTTTCTTGAGTGATCAAGATGGGTGGCAGCGTTGGTTCTTTGTTGCTCTTGCGGTGACGGTGTCCATAGTACTGGTGGTTTGGCTGAGCCGTTTGAATCGGTCGGAGCGGCTGGTAGCTACAGCGTTGAGCCTGTTGCTGGGGGGAGCGCTGGGTAACATGATTGATCGCTTACGGTTCGGTCACGTGGTCGATTTTATCGATGTCTACTACCGACAATGGCACTGGCCGGCTTTCAACGTTGCTGATAGCGCGATAACGGTGGGAGTAATCCTGATGCTTTGGGACGCCGCACGCAGCGGCAAGGAAAATCGTAAGCTGTAAGCCGTTGGGTATTCCTTTGCGCAGGATGTCAGAAAGCGTGGTTTTCTATTTCCCCTTTTTTCTAGTGGCATTGATGCCAGAGAGATCGAGTAGATTAGTTGTTGTTGATTTTACGGTGAGACAAAAGAAATGAGTGACGCGCTGAACTTCCTATTGAAGGCCAGGCCAGAAGCGATGGCCGCCTATTTTACCTTCCTGAAGAAATCCGAGACCCATCTCGATACTCGAACTCGAGACCTTATTTCGGTTATCACAAAGGTTGCGGTACAGACCGAAGCGGGGT
>JAGRGP010000040.1 GCA_020445415.1 Gammaproteobacteria bacterium
ATCTCCTTCTTGGTAATGGGTATTGCCGCTATTCAAACGATCGGTCCTGACGGGCCATCACATGTTCGGGTAGTTCGGACCACCGGCGCCCTCGGGTACTGCCCAGTCGATGTTCTGGGTGAGGTCCTTGATGTCGCAGGTCTTGCAGTGTACGCAGTTTTGAGAATTGATCTGGAACTGCGGTGTGCCGGACTCCTCCAATACTTCGTAGACGCCCGCCGGACAATAGCGCTGAGCCGGTTCGGCGTAACGGGGCAGGTTGTCCCGCAGTGGCAATTCCGGATCCTTAAGTTTTAGGTGACAGGGTTGATTTTCTTCGTGGTTGGTGTTGGAGAGGTAGACTGAACTCAGCTTGTCGAAGGTGATCTTGTTGTCCGGGCGTCCATAGTCGATTGGCGTATACTCGCTGGCGGGGCGCAGACACTCGTGATCGGACCGTGTATCGTGCAGGGTAAGCGGTAGCTTGCCCCGGAATATTACCTGCTCTATCCAATTGAACGAGCCACCCAGAAGTGGTCCAAATTTGTGAAGCGCTGGCCCAAAATTACGGCTGGAATAGAGTTCGGTATAAAGCCAAGAATTCCTAAAAAGGTCGTCATACTGTTCCACCGTGCTCCCTCCCGGGTCGCCATTCGCCAATGTCGGGTACACCGCCTCGGCGGCCAGCATGCCTGATTTCATGGCGGTGTGCCCCCCCTTGATCTTGGCGAAGTTGAGTGTTCCGGCATCGCATCCGATCAATAGCCCCCCGGGGAAACTCATCTTCGGTAAGCAGTTCAGTCCCCCTTTGGTCATCGCCCGGGCGCCATAGGTGATGCGCTTTCCCCCTTCAAGATGGGGACGGAGCCTGGGATGAAGCTTGAGGCGCTGAAATTCGTCAAAGGGACTGAGGTAGGGATTCGCGTAGTTTAGATCTACGATCAGCCCCACGGCGACTTGGCAAGCGTCCATATGGTAAAGGAACCAGCCACCACTGGTATCTTTGTCCAATGGCCAGCCCGAACCGTGCACTACCAAGCCGGGATGGTGCTGCTCCTTGGGAATCTCCCAGAGTTCCTTAATACCAATACCGTAGTGCTGGGGATCACACCCAGCATCAAGGTTGAATTCTTTGATCAGTTGCTTGCCCAGATGGCCCCTGCAGCCTTCGGCAAACAGCACATACTTGGCGCGTAACTCCATGCCGGGTTCGAAACTGTCCTTCTCGCCCCCGGTGGCGTCCCGGCCCATATCACCGGTGATGACGCCGCGTACGCAGCCATCCTCGAGGATGAGTTGCGCTGCGGGGAAGCCAGGAAATAGATTGACGCCCAGTGCCTCCGCCTGTTCCCCCAGCCAGCGGCAGAGGTTTCCCATGCTGATCACGTAGTTACCTTGGTTGTGCATGCTGGGGGGAATCATGAAGCTGGGAAACTTGATGGACTTTTGCTCGTCTCGCAGTAAATACATCCGGTCCTCGGTAACCGCGGTGTCCACTGGAGCGCCCGAGGATTGCCAGTTTGGAAACAGCTCAGTTAGGGCGCGGGTATCAAATACCGCTCCGGAGAGGATGTGGGAGCCCACTTCAGAACCCTTTTCCAGGAGGCAGACCTCCAGCTCGGTACCGTTTTCCTGGGCGAGTTGCATAAGACGACAAGCTGCCGAAAGACCGGCTGGTCCGCCGCCAACGACGACGACGTCGAATTCCATCGTTTCGCGCTGCATGTTCTATTCTCCTCTGAATGATGGGGCTTTTTACCAGGCTTCGTCGTCGAAATCCATCAGGCTTGAAGCGCCTGCCAAGACACTGGCGGTGAGGCCATGAGTCTGCGGTAGCAGATGTTCGATGAAGAAACGGGCCGTTTTTACCTTTGCTCGGTAGAATTCGGCCTCCGTTCCATGGGAACCCGCTAGGCCAGTTTCCGCCATCCTTGCCCACAGGTAGGCGAGCGCGGTTATACCTAGCAAGCGCAGGTAGGGCGTGGCGGCCGATCCGATTTCCGCGGGGGCGTTCCGGCCTGCCTGGAGGATATGTGTGGTTGCCCGATCAAGCTGAATGGTTGCCGTCTTGAGGGGTTCGACAAACTTAGTCAGGCGTTCATCGTGCGCCCGGGAATCAAGGTAGGCATTGATGGGATCGAGCAGATGGCGGATCAGCCTGCCGTCTTCCATGGGTAATTTTCGCCCCGCTAAATCCATTGCCTGAATCCCGTTCGTGCCTTCGTATAATTGTGCGATTCGGGCGTCTCGCACGAATTGTTCCATGCCGTGCTCACGTATATAACCGTGCCCACCAAAAACCTGAACGCCTAGATTGGCCACCTCAGTTCCAAGGTCGGTGAACAGCGCTTTGGCAACCGGAGTCATCAGTGCAATAAATCCATCGGCCTGCCGGCGCCTGTCGGCATCGGGGTGCTTGCCCGCGATATCGAGTTCCCGGGCGATCCACAAGCCCAACGCTCGCATCCCTTGGGCATAGCTACGCATGGTGAGCAGCATGCGTCGTACATCGGGGTGAACGGTGAGCGGATCAGCCGGCAGATCCGGGTGTGTCGCTCCACCCGGCGCCCGCCCTTGGAGTCTCTCCCGAGCATAATGAGCGGCATTCTGATAGGCTGCCTCGGCGATGCCGATCCCCTGAATACCCACCGCCAAGCGCTCGGTATTCATCATCTTGAACATGGCGCGCATGCCCTGGTTGACTTCGCCTACCAGCCACCCTTGGGCGCTGTCGAAATTCATGGTGCAGGTGGCAGAGGCCTTGATTCCCATCTTGTGCTCGATGGAACCACAGCTTACCCCGTTGGGCGTCTTTGGTTTTCCCTGGTTATCGTCCAGCAACTTAGGCACCAGAAACAGACTGATTCCCTTGATGCCGGGAGGCGCGTCAGGGGTACGTGCCAACACCAAATGCACGATGTTTTCAGTGAGGTCGTGTTCGCCCGCCGTAATGAAGATCTTCGAGCCGGAAATCAGATAGCTACCGTCGTCCTGGGGTACGGCCTTGGTGCGCAACAAGGCTAGGTCGGTACCGCTATGAGGCTCGGTAAGGCACATGGTGCCGCTCCAAATTCCTTCCGCCATCTTGGGAAAGTAGTGATCTTTCAAGCGGTCACTGGCGTAGCTGGAAAGTGCTGTCCAGGCGCCATGAGTCAACCCCGGATAGAGGCCAAAAGACATGTTAGTGGCGTTGATCATCTCGTCTACCATGACATGCAGCGATTTGGGTAAGCCTTGACCACCGTATTCCGGATCGAAGGCGATGCTGTTCCAACCTGCCTTGATAAACGCGGTGTAAGTGGTCTTGAATCCCTGGGGTGTACGGACCGACCCGTCTTCGTAGCAACAGGCTTCCTCGTCACCACTCCGGTTTATGGGCAATAATTGTTCCGCGCAGAATCGACCCGCCTCTTCGAGGATAGCAACCAGAGTCTCTTCATCTACTTCATCGAACCCGGGCAGTTGTTGCAGTTCTGCGCCATCCAACAGTTCGTAGAACACGAAACGCATGTCCCTAATTGGGGCGTTGTAGACAGGCATTGTTCAAGTTCCTCCCGGGTATGAATCTTAAGGTTTCAGCGTGGAGCCGATCACCAAGGGACAAGCGGTGTGATTGGCTTCATCTCAATGATCACGTATGCGCCGCCGTGGTGCTGCCGCCCATTGCCGATAATCTTCCGACGCGGAGGGTACGTTAACGCCCCGCGTCGGACTGTACAACCTTCGAGACACCGTTGCTCCCTCCGCGAAACGTAAATAATAAATCAATAACAATAGGTTGTATTGCTTCTTAAAGCAGGGCGTGCAACGGGTCATTTGCCGAGCTTCGTTGGCGACCCTGGGTGGCTGCACGACCTGCCGCCAGTTGTTCTTCGGCCGGCCGCGATGGCGGGAACTTCCCCAGGGAAACCGATACCGGAGTGGAATCCTCTCAGGTTGCCGCGGCCGCCAGCAATGAGTCAGGAGGCGCTAGGTTCTTCGTGCACCAGGTATCTACCCGGAGGGAAACCGTACCAGCTTGGCAAATGTACCGAGTTAGCAGATGCGCGGTTGGGAACTGTGATCCTGTCGAAAGAATTGGCTACCGCCGAATGCTTTACTCACCCATACAGTCGGTGGTGGTCACCGGCTGCACGGAGAATCACCTTGTTCAAGGAGAGTAATATGAATATCAGGTGCTTAGTTGTATCTGCTGTGTTTGTATCAGCCACATCGATAACGATGGGGGCTGTTGCCGATGAGGCAACCTTCGCAACCCTGGATGCGGATGGGGATGGCTACATCACCATGATGGAAGCCGAGAATGACGCCAAGTTGACGGAAAGCTGGGACGTTGTGGACGTTAACAAGGACGGTAGGATCGAAAAGGCTGAGTTCAGTGCCCTGGAAGAACAAGGATCAAAAGCTTCTGAATAGCTAAGCGGGGTCTGCACCGGGTCCGCTCCCGGGCCCGGTGACAGGACTTGCATCGGTAGGGTTCACGATGGCCGGTCGGCCAGCTGAGCCTGACCCGGCCCGGCGGTCTGACAGTTGCTCAGCTTGAGTTCGGGCGGATTTACCGAGAACTGAAAAGGTGATGCCTTGCTCAAGGTGTTAAGGCCCAAGATCTGACGGGTGCGGCTGGGAAACACAGCGACCTCGATGTTTTGCAGGGTACATACGCCACCCACCTCAAAACTGGATACCCAGTAAATCGGCACCACAATTTCCTGGCCATTTGCTAGCACCGCTATCAGATCCCGGACGTACCGGGTGTCACCCTGAGTGCGTAGCTCGACTAGCGTATGCTCGTTTATGGTGGTATAGCTGGAGCCGGTATCGACCATAAAGTCATTCGCTCGACTCCCCGCGACCCTGCCTGTCACGTAGAAGGTCTTGGCGCTTTTGAGGTGCATGGGGACCCTCACATATTGCCCTTGGCCGAAGGCGGTTACCGCCACCCCCAGGCATAGTGTGACGATCAATCGTTTGGCCAATCTCATTTCCGTCCCCCAAATCAATACGTATGGGATTCCTATCGGGTATCCGGAATGATTCTTTAATCGGGGATCCCTAGCCGTATGCGGGATAAGGTCACGGTTAGGGTTGATGGATGGTGCCCAACAGTTCACAGGGCCGGGTTCCCGGCAAACAAGTCGGGTCGGTGGCGACCCGACTTGCCCAGAGCCTTAGGTCATGTACATGCCGCCATTGATATCCAGGGTGCACCCGGTGATGTACCCCGCATCGTCGGAGCTGAGAAAGACGACTCCTCGGGCAATTTCCGAAGGTTGCCCTAGGCGCTTTACGGGAATATTGCTGACGATGCTGTTGATGACCTTCTCGGGAATCGTTTCTACCATTTCGGTGGCAACAAAACCCGGAGTGATGACGTTGACAGTAATGCCCTTGCCGGCATCTTCCCTTGCCACGGCCTTGGAAAAGCCTATCATGCCGGCCTTCGCGGCGGAGTAGTTTGCCTGTCCGAAACCACCCAGCTCGCCGTTCATGGAACTGATGTTAATGATGCGCCCAAATGAACGCTCACGCATGGATTCGATGGTGACCCGGCACATATTGAAGCAAGAGGTCAAGTCGGTTTGGATGACTACGGCCCACTGGTCCGGGGTCATTTTATGGAGGGTCGCGTCCCTTGTGATACCGGCATTGTTAACCAGTATTTCAATCGGGCCAAGATCTGAAACAATTTTTGCAACGCCTTCCTGACACTGTTCGAAGTTGGATACGTCAAACTTGTAAGTTTGAATCCCGGTTGCGTCGGAAAACTCCTTGGCTTTTACGTCATTACCCGCATACACGGCGGCGACCGTGTTGCCAGCCTCTTTGAGGGCGATGGATATCGCTTCGCCAATTCCTCGGGTGCCCCCTGTTACAATTGCTACTCTTCCCATCGTGAATCTCCTTTCAGTTATTGTTAAGAGCTTGTCCGCACCAGGACAGCCCAATGTTTACACTACCGGCCATCGAGCTGCCGCCAAACTTCAGGCACGGCGTAGAACCATCTCACGACCCGGATATTTACACAAGAACCCGGATGGCAGGATTGGTCGGTTTCTGAAGTTTCCTTGCCTCACGAGCCGGTTACAGGTGAAGGAGTTAAGCTGGTTTCCTGATTTTGCAGGGTGGATCACCCCTCTCATCTGGCCATCTGAGGGAGGGATTTTATCGGCTGGATTTTCCGCGGAGTACCTGGCGGTTGCCGCCGAACTCCTGGCCGCCATAGATTTTCGGCCTGTCATGAAATAGTCATAATAGTGTAACAATTTCGCAATCTAATCTTCGCGCTTCCTCTCATCGATCGGGCGTGTCGTTTTCCCAGTTCTGAAGGATTCAGGTGCCCCGGAAAGATGTGCGGGTGCCGAAACCGCCCCCCCGCTGGGGGCTGGCTGGTTAGGATCTCCGGCATTTAAAAGGGCGTAGGCTTTCGTTCCCTTGTATTGACCCACGTTTTGCTGGAGAAATCTATGAAGTCAACCAATCCTCTTGCCTCCCTGTTCGGAAAATCACCCTTCAAGGCCATGCAAGCCCATATGCGTGTCGTGAACGAATGCGCCGCCGAAGTGCCGGGGTTATTTCAGGCCCTGATCGACAACAATACGGCGGATCTCGAAGCGCGGAAAGATAAGATCTTCGAGAAAGAACAAGCGGCAGATTCACTAAAAAATACGCTCCGCGATCATTTGCCAAGGAGCCTTTTCATGCCGGTTGACCGGCGCGATCTCTTGGAGGTGCTGGATCTCCAGGACTCCATAGCGGACACCGCCCAGGATATTGCCGGGTTACTGGTTGAGCGCCACATGGAGATTCCCGCCGGCATGGGCGAGCCCCTGTTAAAACTGGTAAACCGATGCTGCGACGCGACCACCCATGCGCTTGCCATAATCGAGGAATTGGATGAGTTAGTGGAGATGGGGTTTCGGGGTAGGGAGGCGGAGCAGGTCGAGACAATGCTGGCGGCCTTGACCGAGATCGAGGACGAAACCGACGTAATGGGGATGGCGCTGACCCGCAGTCTCTTCGCTCAGGAAGCGTCCCTCAAGCCGGTCTCTGTGCTGTTTTGGTATCAGCTCTTTCAGTGGATCGGTGACCTTGCGGACTATGCGGAAAAGGTGGGAGACCGGCTCCGTTTGCTTATTGCCCGCTAGTCGTCCGGCAACGCCATCACAGATCGTTCACTCGCTTATTACTTGATTAGGTCAACACATGGAAATCATTGCACAACACAATTCTGTTTTCTTGTTTCTCGCCATTGCATTTGGTCTATACATGACCTGGGGTATCGGCGCCAATGACGTAGCCAACGCCATGGGCACGTCGGTGGGTTCTGGATCCATCACGGTAAAGCAGGCCATCGTAATTGCCGCAATCATGGAATTTGCCGGCGCCTACTTGGCGGGTGGTGGAGTAGCGTCCACGATCTCCAAGGGTATCGTGGATGGAGAGCTATTCAAGCCCACGCCCGAACTCCTGGTCTTGGGTATGTTGGGAGCACTCCTGGCCGCGGGTGTCTGGCTAATGGTGGCATCCTTTCGGGGTTGGCCGGTATCAACCACCCACACCATCGTCGGTGCGGTGGTTGGGATCGGCGTAGCCGCCATGGGTACGCAAGCGGTTCACTGGGACAAGCTGGGGGAGATCGTTGCCAGCTGGTTTGTCTCTCCGGTACTGGGGGGAATTCTCGGTCTATTGCTGATGATCAGTATTCGTAAGCTGATTCTGGAAAAGGATGATCCGGTGGCGGAGGCCAAGAAGTGGGGGCCGCTGTACGCATTCTTGGTGGGCTGGATTGTCGCGTTAGTCACCATGACCAAGGGTCTCAAGCACGTGGGTTTGCACCTCACCACCCTGGAAGCCAATATCCTGGCGGTAATACTGGGGGTGATCTTGGCGGTTGCCGGCAAACTGATGATGAATCGGGTGAAGATCGATACCGAGACCGACCGCGATTTCCGTTATGCAAGCACCGAGAAGTTGTTCATCCCGATGATGATTTTTACCGGCGCGGCGATGGCTTTCGCGCATGGTTCTAACGATGTTGCCAACGGTATTGGTCCCATGGCCGCGGTGATTCATCTGGTCAACAGCGGCGGGGAGGTGGCGGCCAAATCACCGGTAACCCCTTGGATGCTGTTCCTGGGAGGCATCGGCATTGTAATCGGGCTGGCGACTTACGGGTATAAGGTGATGCAGACCATCGGTACTAAGATCACTGAGCTGACACCCACCCGGGGTTACGCCGCGACCTTGGCTGCCGCCGCGGTCGTGGTTGGGGCATCCGGGCTGGGGTTGCCGGTGTCCACTACCCATATTGCCGTAGGCGCCGTCATGGGGGTAGGCATCGCTAGGGGTATAGGTGCGCTGGATCTGCGGGTGATTGGGGGCATTATTGTTTCTTGGTTTATCACGGTACCGGTCGGGGCGATTCTGGCTGCCTTGTTTTACTATGTTCTGAAAGGCATTTTCGTCTGACTAGGGGTGCAGACCGCAAGCTTCGGGGTCGCAACCCCGAGCTTGCGGTTTTTTTTTCGTGGGAGAGCCAAACAGCTCCCCCTGATACGAGGCTTGGCGTAGGTGCTTGGCCCCTGGGTTACTGTTTGTAATCCTTAATAATTT
>JAGRGP010000041.1 GCA_020445415.1 Gammaproteobacteria bacterium
GCACCCGCGGGGATGAACCGGTGTCACCTAGCACAGTTGATATCAAGTAGACGCGTTCCCCGCACCCGCGGGGATGAACCGCTACCAGGCCGTTTTTCTTGGCTGCCGGGACCGTGTTCCCCGCACCCGCGGGGATGAACCGTCTAGTTTTCGTCACATCCGCCATTGGTTAAAGTGTTCCCCGCACCCGCGGGGATGAACCGTTCGTTCCGCTTCGCTCCACCGGACGCGGCTTGTGTTCCCCGCACCCGCGGGGATGAACCAGCAGAGGGCACAGTACAGAGAGCAAATTCTCGGTGTTCCCCGCACCCGCGGGGATGAACCGTTACCTGCAACAACAACGGCACGGAGATTTACGTGTTCCCCGCACCCGCGGGGATGAACCGAGTGACCAGATCACCGTCAGCCCCCTTGCGAGGTGGTCATGCAGGATTTCCATGCCAAGATACTGGCAAGCAACCTCACTGCGGCTCTGGCATTGGCCGGGCAGTGGAACTTAGAGAAAACTCGGCGAAAAAACGGGCCGATTTACCTGATCAGCTTGGGGCAAGCTTGCACCAAGATGAAACTCTATCAGGCAAAGCTCTGGCGCCTGACCGGTATACCACTGGCCGAGTATCTTCGGAAACTGCTACTGCTACTCAGCCAGTTCAAGGAGCAGGTTCGAACCTAAAGAATCTTTCCGCGCAAAGTCAGCAAGTTCAACAGACAACGATATTGGATGCACTACAAATGCACACTCTGATCAATCAGGAGCGCTTAACTTACCGGCATTGCGCCTGTCCCCTTTTCTTCTCTTTCAGTACAACCGTTGGTGAGCACTTAGCGGTCAGCGATAACCTTGTACACAGCGTCAGCCATCAAGCGATTGCCGAGTGGGGACAGGTGAGCATGATCCGCGTATAGCCCGAACCGGCTGAAAATGGACTTTTCCAGCCGCATATGATCCTGCACTATCTCATGCCAGTCGACGAGCTTGAAGCCCAACTCTCCAGCCCAATTGGCCATGGCCGATCTCAACTCGTCGGTTTGCCGAATTCTGTCCTTGCTCCAGCTGCGGTAGTTTCCCTGAAAAAGATCGCGCAGGCTGTATTCCATGTAGGTCTCAAGCACTATCACCAGATTCCCCCCGAACTTGTAACGCAGACTGGCGAATTTCTCCGTAACCGCTCTCCCCACAGTCACTGCATCCTGCTCTTTACTGAAGAAATCATTCTGGCAGGCCAGATACACCAACGTGTCGAACGACTCGCCTTCCGCCAAACCCTTCGCCACCTTCCACGCCTGGTACCCATCGTAGCCACCGACACCGGCATTGATCACTTGCATTTCATCGCCTAGTCGCTGCTGCAACGCCGAAGCCATCGTATGGTTGTCATCCACCCCCACACCAAACGCCACGCTGTCACCGACGATCAGTACCCGTCGACCGGATTGTATGGCGGGAAGCGTGGTTCGATGCCCCTGTGAACCTATAGTGTACGAATAGGCCAGACGCGTCTCGCTATCGATAAATGCGAGCACATCGGAGGGAAGCGCAGTTGCCTGCCTCGGTAGATAAAGGACCGGAGGATCCAGATTCATCGCCTTCCCGGATCGCAACATGTAGGCATCGACCTGGGTATCTGGACGGAGCTCGTACCCGAGATCCGGATGAGGTCTCGTCAGCGGCGTATTGTGCATGTCGACGAGGATTTTCGATTCGTGCTGCGGGGCATTTTCGAATACCGCGTTTAGTGCAACCAGACCCGGCCGGATTGCTTCGATGCGTCCCGACAAAACCCGGCTTTCAGTCGGAAGCCAGTCACACAAAAACTCTGGCGCCTTACCCGAGTTGCATATTTTCTCCAATCGGTATTGGATGCCGTAAGCGTAATCCGTTAATTTGGAAAAATAATAGGCACGGAAACCAACCTCCAGGACAACTACCAAGGCGATCAAGACAAATGCATTGATCACGCCGACGACGACCGGTTTCCGTAATCCCCTGCCCATTGCCCTTACCCTTGACTGACCTGTTGCCAAACTTGACGCAGCCCGCACAAATGGCTAGCCGCTGATCACGTTCGGCGTAGCATGTAGAATAAACGCTCCGATCCCCAAAGTCGAAAGTTATCAAAGACCTCAAATAGCGCTTGATGGTGTCATGGAACACCGTTAGGAGCGTGCCATCTCAGCGAATCCCACCGAAACTTACTTTCTGAAGAGATTAATCTCAGAATGAACGCGTGTTTATGGGAAGCAATTAAAACCGATACCCGTGTGTTCCCCGCACCGCACGGATAAACCGGCCAACCTCTAATTCCGAAGGCTCATGTGAACTCAACTGGCGATCCAGCAATGACTCAACACTGCATGCTGGGGATTACCGGAATGCGCTGTGCTTCAACCGCCGACTGGTAAGCGTTGGCGCCACAGCGTGTATTGTCATCCCGGCGGCAGACGCCATTGACGGAAGAATCTGCTGCACTGGCGAGTGAATCAGCGTGGCCACACCTCCGCCTGCGATGTTTCCCGTTGCGCCGCTGAGGTCGTCCTGACCAGGGCCTCCCCCTCGATGACCAGTGTGTCTCCTACATAACAATTCGTTTCCAACGCAACACGGCTTTTTTCCACCGCCACATCGCGCACGGTGATCTCGACATTGACGGTTTCGCCCGGCCTGACCGGCGCGTTGAAACGCATCGACTGGCTCATGCACACCGATCCCGGTCCGGGGAATTTGCTGGTGATCGCGGCTGAAATGAGGCTGGCGGTGAGAAACTCTTGTACGATGCGGCCTTTGAATGGGCTGGTTCCCGCGTACGCCTCGCTCAAGCATACGGCGCCGACGTTGCCGGAAGCACCTGCGAAGAGCGCCATATCGTCTTCGGTCAACTTCTTGGCGTAGTAGACCGTCTCGCCGACCTGCAGATCCTCTATGTCGTATCCATGTAATTCGTTCATCTCACTTCTCCCGATCGGGCAACCGACTAAAAATTCGGGTAGTTGGGTCCACCGCCGCCCTCGGGGGGAACCCAGGTAATATTCTGCGCCGGATCCTTGATGTCACAGGTCTTGCAGTGCACACAGTTCTGACTGTTGATCTGCAGGCGGTCCCGGCCCTGCTCATCCTGGACCAATTCGTAAACACCGGCCGGGCAATAACGTTGTTCCGGAAAGTCGTATTGCCGCAGATTCATCGATAGCGGAATCGATGGATCGGTCAGGCGCAGATGAACCGGCTGGTTCTCCGTGTGGTTGGTGCCGGACAGAAACACCGAGGAGAGCCGGTCGAAACTCAGCTTGCCATCCGGCCGGGGATAAGCAATGGGCTGGCACTGCGCCGCTGCCAGCAGCCTGCGGTGGT
>JAGRGP010000042.1 GCA_020445415.1 Gammaproteobacteria bacterium
TCCGACCGCAGCGCCGTGAGTGGGTCCAGGGCCGCTGCTCGATACGCAGGCACTACACCGGAAACGATGCCGATCAGAATCGCGATGCCTTCGGCCAAGACAAGATAGAAGAACGAAACCTGGACCGGCAAGGCAGGGATTATCGCGTGAAGTAACCAAGCGGTTCCCAGGCCGCAGAGCAAGCCGCCCATGCCCCCAAATGCGGCTAGCACGACGGCCTCGCCGAGGAATAGCGATAGGATTTGAGAGCGTCTGGCACCGAGTGCCCGGAGCAGTCCGATTTCGGTGGTGCGCTCGTTGATAGCGATGGTCATGATGGTCACGATACCAATGGCGCCTACCAGCAGGGAGATGCCGCCAATGGCAGCAACCGCGAAGGTAAGCACGCCCAGAATAGACCCCAGTACATCCAACATCTGCTGCTGAGTAGTTATCGTGAAATCCTCTTTTCCGTGGCGCGCTTCAAGGATCTTCTTGATCCCTTCGACCACGGTATCTACGGGTGTATCTTTCTCGTACAGCAGATCAATCTCCATGAGGCTTTCGTTGTTGAACAGGTTAAGCGCACGTGCCGCCGGTATATAAACGGTATCGTCCAAGTCAAAACCGAGCACGCTGCCTTTCGACTCCATGACACCGATGATGCGGTAGCGGCTGCCCCCGATTGTCAAGCGTTGCCCCAGTGGATTGTCATCGCCAAACAACTCGTGCCGTAGGCTGCTGCCCAAGACGGCGAAGGCACGGGGAGCCAGGGGATCGTCGTCTGGCAGGTAGCGGCCCGAGCGAACCCGCATGCTAAATGCCTGAGGCAGTTGTGCACCCGCGCCGTACACCGTTGTGCGACGGCGCCGGTTACCGGTCTCGACCTCGGCGTTTCCCTGAACGACCGGTACCACCGCGCGGGCGAATGAAAGCCGCTTGAGCGCTTGGGCATCCTCAATCGTCAGTGGCCGCTCGGTCCCAAAGGCCCCGACGCTGGCTCCGGAGGTTGTTACCTTACCTGGGGCGATGCCCACCAAATTGGTTCCGAACTGGGTAAACTCCGACAGCACGAAACGGTGCACGCCTTCACCGATGGCGGTCAGCAACACCACTGCGGCGATGCCGACGGCGATTCCCAAAGCGGTTAACAGGCTGCGGGTTTGGTAGGCGCGCAGCGAAGAGGCAGTCAGGGTGAGGAAGTCCCGCGGGTGCATGATGCGCGCCTACCTCCCCGATAACGCCAGTACTGGATCCAGCTTCGCGGCCCGTCTTGCGGGCAACAGGCTGAACACCAGTCCCGATACCAGGGCCACGGAAAATGCGGTAATAATCGCCCATGCCGGAGCATGGGCCGGCAATTCGGGAAACAGGTGTCGAAGCGCGAGACTGCCTGCCTCGCCAAGCACCAAGCCTATGGTCGCACCCATAGCCGCGAGCATGACCGCTTCGGTAATGACCATGACCACGATTCGGCGAGGTGGTGCGCCCAGCGCCTTCAGTAAGCCGATCTCCGGAGTGCGTTGGGAAACCGCGACCAGCATGACATTCATGATCAGGATGCCGGCAACACCTAGGCTGATGGCGGCGATGGCCCCCACCGCGTAGGTCAAGGTGCCGAGGATCTTATCGAAGGTGTCCAATACCGCATCTTGGGTGATGACCGTGACATCTTTTTCTCCCTGGTGGCGTTGTTGGAGGGTGGCTACCACGAAGCGCTTAACCGGTTCGATGGACTCCCGTTGCCTAGCCTCAACCAGGATACGGAACAGCGAAGCGGTGTTGAACATTTGATGAGCGGAGGCCACCGGAATGATCACGGTTTCCTGAACGTCGATTCCGATCGAGCGCCCTGCAGATCCCATTACGCCGATAACCCGAAAACGGCGGTCACCCACTCGTACCCACTTGCCCAGGGGAGAGGTGGTGCCAAATAGTTCTTCCCGGATCTTACCTCCGATCACCGCGACAGGCGCCGCGCGATCCATATCGATGGCGGGAAGAAATTTACCGCGTTCCATCCGCCAGTGCCGGATATCCAAAAGCGCGTGGGTGGATCCCAATATTACGACTTCCCGGGTACGTCCTCCCCAATTGATCTCCGCGGACCCCACATTGAGTGGTGCGACCCTGCGCACGTCGTAGCGGCGGGTTAGGGCCAGCGCATCGTCCAGGGTTAGATCGCGTGGCGTCTCGCCCATCATTGTGGAGGGGGTGATCCCGGAGGTCTCGGAGCGTCCCGGCAATACCAGTATCAGGTTGGTGCCAAGAGCGGAAAATTCTCCGATCACATAACGTCTCGCCCCCTCCCCGAGGGAGGTAAGCACCACCACTGCCGAGACACCGATCGCCATGGCCAATAACATGAGCAGGGTGCGTGTGGGGTATCCTCTAAGGGCTTGCCATGCGAAGCGGAGGGTATCCGTGCTATGCACTGGGTGGTGCGGGGTGCTCATGTGCCTCCTCTCGGTCACTGGTGATTTGCCCGTCCACCATACGCAATCGTCGTTGGGCTCTGAGTCCCATTTGTTGGTCATGGGTGACGAGGATCAGGGTTAAGCCTTGGCGGTTGAGATCCTCGATTATTTCCATGACTTCCAGACCCGCTTTTTGATCCAGGTTGCCGGTCGGCTCATCGGCCAGCAAGACATTGGGGCGGTTGATGGTGGCCCGGGCGATGGCTACCCGCTGGCGTTGGCCGCCGGACAACTGGTCCGGCTTGTGGTGGCCGCGGTCCGCGAGATTGAGGGCGGCAAGCGCCTGATTTACCCGGGGCACGCGTTCTCCCCGGGGGACACCCGCCAGTATCAATGGCAATTCGACGTTTTCGGCCGCGCTGAGTCGGGGCACCAGATGGAACATCTGAAATATAAAGCCAATCTCCCGGTTACGGACATAGGCCTGCTCTACGTCGCTGAGCCGGGTAACATCCTCGCCATTCAAATAGTACTGTCCGGCCGTTGGCCTATCCAATAGTCCCAGTAAATTGAGTAACGTGGACTTGCCAGATCCCGATGGCCCCATGATCGAGAGGTATTCCCCGGCTCGGATCCGCAGATCGATCCCATCCAAGGCGTGAACCCATTGATCCCCCACCCGGTAGTCACGGTGGATAGCGCGCAGCTCAATCATCGGGGTTCTGCAATTCAGCCATGGCCTTGGCGCCATCCGTGACGCCGTCCCGGTCCACCGACACCACCACCTTATCGTTTTCCCCAATTCCGGATTTGATCTCGGTCCAGGCCCAGTTGCTCAGGCCGGGTTCTACCGTTTGCGCTTTGAGCATGCCATCCGGTGTATAGCGCAGTATCCGATTACCCTCCAACAGGGCCTCGGTGGGGATACGCAGCGTCTTTTCGTGTTCCTGCAGGATAACCTCGATATCGGCACTGTATCCCGGCAACATTCCGCGGCAGTCCTCAGGGCAATTAAAATCGACTTCCACGTCCACCGTGCGGGCCTGCTTCTCCACCTCCAGCACATAAGGAGCGATCCGTCGCACCCGGCCTTCGAAGACCCGGTCCTTGATCGCATCGAGCGAGATCTTAACTGGCTGGCCGACGCGGATACGTGGCACGTCAACCTCGTCGATAGGCGCGGATATGTAGAGGCAGCTGACATCGATCAAATCGATGGCAGGGGGTGTAGGTACGCCGACCGGAGAGGGAGTGACGAACTCCCCGACTTCACCATTCACTTCGGCGACCGTTCCCGCAAAAGGGGCAGTCAACCGGGTGCGCTCCAGATGCGATTTGACCACCTGAATCCTGGCCCGGCTCACCTCGTGGTTGGCCTTGGCGGCGTCACAGGCCGCCTTTAGGCCCCGAGACTCTCCGTCAGCCCGGTCTACCGATTCTTCCGAGGTCAGATTTTTCCGGCGCAGCTGCTGAAGTCGTTCGGCTTCGCGTTTTGCCACTTCGGACTTGATACAAGCCTGGGTAGCATTGGCTTGAGCGGTCTTGGCCTCGCTCTGGGCCAGCGCCAACTCCGCCAACTGATCCTCATTCCACAGATTCATCAGCACTTGCCCCGGTTTTACCTGATCGCCCTCCTTAACCGGAAGACTGTCGATCTGGCCGCCGATAGCCGGCGAGATGCCCGCTCGGCGGCAAGCCTTGACCGTGCCAACCCGGGTGTTGGTTACCGTGTCTTGAACCACGCCATATCCCACGGCCTGCACCAATACCTTGACCGGTTTACTTTGATTTGCCCACAGGATCAACGAGGCCACAACGGCTAGGATAATAATCAGGATGACAAATTTGGCAGGGCCTTTTACCGACATTTTAATAGGCTCCCGAAGGTTTCAGAGAGAAGTGGCTGCTGTTATTGTAACGCTCCCCGGGGCCAATGATCACGGGCAGCAGAGTGGTGCGTGTGTTATCCACCAATACTGAGGGAGTCGTTGTGAGCCAGCAGATAACCGTATTCGTTGCGTCATCGAGTGAACAAATTGCAACCGCAGAGGGGATTGCGAGAGCCCTGAGTGGTACCCCTGAGCTGGATGTTCAGGTGTGGAATAAAGGCGTTTTCGATTTTAGTGCTTCTTACATGGAGTCTTTGGAAAAGGTAATGGAGCAGGCTGATTTTGCGGTCGTGGTGCTGACCGCCGATGACCGGGCCGACGTCAGGGGGGAGGCGGTGCAACTCCCCCGCGACAATGTCAACTTTGAGCTCGGGCTGTTCGTTGGCGGCTTGGGACGGGAGCGTTGTTTCTTCTTCATCGATGGCGCTTCACGGACCCGCATTGCCTCCGATTTGTCGGGGATCGAACCGGTCACCTTTTATCCGGCGGTATCCAATCAGCCACCCGGGAAACCAACTTTGGAAGCTCAAGGCGAAAAAGTCAGGGCACGGATGCTGACCATGGGAGCCCGTTACAAGCCCGGGCGGCAGATACGCGGGGAACAGGAAGGGCTTTGGCGTTTTTCGCAAGCGATCTCCGGCTACTGGTGGGAGCGCATGCGAAAAGGCGAGGATGATATGTCAGCAATCAGTTATCTTAGGATCACTGTAGACCCAGTGACCAACAGCCCCTGCCTTGTCGGCAGGTCGTTTGATCGTGACGGGAGGCCCATGGCTGATTGGCATTCGGTGGCAACAGGTGTTGCTATCGGGGGCTCCCCCGCGGTCTATTACCGTTGGGAGGGTCAGGTCGAGGAGGAAACCGGGCAGATCTATGGCGGGGGTGGCCGTTTCATCTTTGATGATCTTGATTTGAACACTGCCCGTGGTTATTTCTACGACACCAACTTCGCCTTGCTGAAGGGGGGTGGCAGGACACGCATCAAACGCTTCGGAATGTATCGGGTCAGCACCGATGAGGAGGAGATTATGAAAACACCCTGGTCCGCGCATGCTCGGAGACTAGTTAGAAAACAGCTAAAAAAGCTAAAGGGGCGCTAAACCTCCGTCTTGCCCCTTATTCCGAGCTGTGACTCGGTCATCCCGAGACGCCGTCTGGTTTACGGCAAACCCGCTAAATAGCTCAACAACATCAGAGGAACCGTTCCGCCCCATGTCCTATTTACCTTGCGTACAGCTAGACCCGGCAACAACCGCCAGCGCAACCGTCATTTGGCTCCACGGTTTGGGTGCCGACGGTCACGACTTCGAACCCATAGTTCCGGATCTGGGCCT
This sequence comes from Gammaproteobacteria bacterium, assembly GCA_020445415.1. GTDB lineage: Bacteria > Pseudomonadota > Gammaproteobacteria > Chromatiales > Chromatiaceae > HKST-UBA178. The sequence continues at coordinate 5,620 of JAGRGP010000042.1, forward strand.
GCCTGCCAATGCCCCGGTGCGCTTCATTTTTCCCCATGCCCCGTCACTCCCGGTAACCATCAACGGTGGTTTGGTCATGCCTGCCTGGTACGATATCCTGGAAACCGGTTTGGAACGTCGGGTTGACCTCGCTCAACTGACAGCCTCGGCCCGCCAGGTCGAGCGTCTGATCGACAGAGAACAGGCGCGGGGGATCGACAGCCGGCGCATTCTGATGGCCGGTTTTTCCCAGGGGGGTGCCGTGGCCATCCAAGTCGCGCTTACCTATCCCCAGCGATTGGCGGGTTTGTTGGGGCTTTCCACTTATTTTGCCAGCAAAGACAGCCTCCAGGCGGATCCCGCCAACGCTCGGTTGCCGATCCGCCTTTACCACGGAAATCTGGATCCAATGGTGCCCGAATCGATTGGGCGCACGAGCTACGAGGCGCTCGTGAAGCGGGGTTACGAGGTTGCCTACAAGACCTATCCCATGGGGCACAGTGTGTGCTTGGAAGAGGTAAGGGATATCGGCATGTGGATGAGGGAGATACTGAGTCTCGAATAATCGGCCGGTGGCTTTGCCATCCGTGAGTCAGCGTTCCGTGCAGCGCCGTCGATAGGGTTCATCGGGGAGATAAAGCTTCCACTCTTCTAAGCTCAGGTCCCGCTGCAACGCGCTGCATGCCTCATCGATTGGATCCGTATAGCTGAGGGGCAGACTCACGATTTCTCCGTTGGCGGCGACCGCGTACAGTACCTTTCCGTCCCTGGAAAAGCCGACGGACAGCACTTTGGATGGGAATCCGTAGCGCAGGATTTCCCGGCGTTCCGCCAGCTCCCATACTCTAACCAAGCCCCCTTGTCCCGCGGAAGCGAGTAGTTTTCCGTCGGGTGCAAAGACGATATCCGTTACATTGTCGTCATGACCGTAACTCAGGTAGGGCTCGGCTTGACTGCCTACCGCCGCCACAATCACCTGACCGGTATGGCCACGGGCCACCCAATCTCCCGTATGGGAAAATACCGTAAGGCGCGCGGGGCTACCCTGGAACTGTTGTTGGATCTGCCCTGAGCGAGTCCCGATAACCTTTACCTCCCGGGTGGTCGAGGCACCTGTAAGGGAGTCACCCGACGGGTCAAATTTGATACCGGTAATCTGCCCCTTGAAATCGATCTGGTAGCGGTGCTCCCCGCTGGCCAACGCCCACAGGTGTATCCGTTCCCTGGCGGCGATCGCCAGCAGGCTACCGTCCGGACTCAGATCCAGGTTCTGATCGGTGCCGAGCAGTGGATGATCCGCGCTGGGGATGCGGCTGGACAGCTCACCGGTGTCAAGATCCCAGATATTCACCCAACCCGCTTGCCGCAGCGCCAAGCGGTGATTTTGTTCGGAAAAGGCGATTCCTTCGACCTTTCCGGTTGCATCGGATATCTGCCAGTTGTCACCGGTTTGGGGCTGCCAGCGGGTCACCGATCCGTCGTTGCCGACCGCGAACAAGGGATACGTGGTATCCGAGAACATGAGACGGGCGACGTAGTTCCCGGTATCCAATTGGTGGGAGGCCTCGGGATCGTTCAAGTCGTAACTGTGGATAATCTCGTTTTGAGACCAGCCGACCAGCGACCCGCCGTTGGCGACGATTGCTTGGGTAATCCGGTTTCCGGCCCGGTACACAGTGGTGGAGCGGGGCAACAACACCAGGCTTGATCGAAGGACGTCGAGGGTTCGGGGCGAAGGATGGTGTCGTATTGCCTCCAACGAAAGTAGCACGGCCCGCTCGATAAGCGACTGGCCGGACTCCCGATCCAGGAGAAAACGCCAATAGATGTTGCGAGAGCGATGTCGGGCTTCGAGTTCCGCCAGAGCGGCTTCGGCGGAGGCGGTCAGTTCGAGGGAGCGTTGTTGGTGACGATTATCCATCCATTGCCACCAGGCCGCGGTGGCGGCAATAACCAACAGTAATGCCAGAGAGACCAGGACCCCAGGCCGAGCCCAGTGAGTCGAGCCATTGGATGAAACCGATGTAATCGGTGAATGGCTTTCCGCCGGTTTATGTGCGACGTTCCGGGTCAGATCCCGGCAGGCGGCGATTACGGTCAGAAACTCCGGATAGTCGGGTTCGAAGCGCCAACCGGAAAGGTCCGAAGTCTGCAGGGTTCGGTAACGGAGTGGAGGTTCACAGGGATCTTTCAGCAGGGGTACCAAAACATCGCGTTTCAACCCTTCCATAGCCTCTGCGCGAACCCAATCGGACTCCACCGACGAGATTGACCAGACCACGACAACGGCCTTGGCATCGGCAATCGCCTTCTCGATCACTCGTCCGAACGAGCGGCCGGTGGGTATCGCCGAGTCTTTCCAAACCTTGAGCCCCTGGGCCTGCAACTGGGAACAGAGCCGCTCCACCCACTCAGCATCTTCTCGAGCATAACTAACGAACAGATCGTGCGCGCTCAATATGTCCTTTCCTCCCAGGCCAGGATGCCCGGCGGAAACGGATCGGGGGTGCCGACGGCAACCGGCGGGGGATGGTGCTTACCTGACGGCATCCCGGGCAGGTGCTCCCGGTAACTGGGTTTAGTCCGTGGGCAGCGGAAACCGGCCGCAGAATACCCCCGCCCGGGGCCATGCGCATTGGCAAGCCTTGGTTGGATCCTTCCAGCACATGATCTCGCCGCTATTAGCTGTGGCGTCATCGCCAGCGTTATTTTCCGGGTCTTGTTCACTGTTTCCGGTTGTCTCGTCGCCCACTGTTTGACCTCCGTCTGGGAAATTATTGGGTGCTAAGGTTCCAAGCAATCACGAGGTGATAGGAAACAAATTACCGGGGCCACGTGTCACTTCTCAAAAAAGTTACCACCCTCAGTAGTCTATGTACACACTAACAGGTAAAGGAGAAGACAGGGGCCAGGCCAGGTACACGGATGCCGCGCACCGGGCGGTTACCGAGTGTAGCTAATGATCCGCAAGCCAGATCTATGTGATCTCAATCCTGTCGCTGACAGGTATTTGCATATCCGGAAGCACTTCCCGCCGCCTGCCAATGGGGGCTGGGGTCTGTTGATAAATTCGCTGAGATATGCGTAATATGTAATTTGTATACGGGTATAAAAACGACATAGATTCTAGGGAAAGACAGGGGGAAGTGTTGAACCGCTCATGAAACCGCTTACGAGAAGATTAATCCTGAAAGACGTTTCTGGGCATCGGCTACGGATACCCGCTGCTGCCCCTTTCCCTGCAGCCCTAACCCACAGCGTATCGCTGGCTCATCATACGTCGGTTTGCCGCTGAACGAATGTTGATGGACCGCTACGCAAGTTTGTTCGAACAATCGCTCAAAATCCTGCCAACACCCTGGGGTACTCAGCATACGCTATATATGGCCACCTTTGGGATTGATGCCAATTGGTTCCCGCGAAGTCCCGTTGTGGCGGGTACTCGGCTTAATAGAATACCCACCTGCCTCGGTCGGCGCTCCCGTTCTCACCACCGGAACCCAGCAGTCCCGAGCACCAGCCGCAGTGGGCATCCTTTAGTTTGCCGGGTATTAGGTAGCCCAGCACGCGAATCCCCGGCATGGAGTAGGATCCTAGTGAACCCGCCGATACCTCCGGTACTTCGGCCCACGACAATCGAGGAGTATTGAGAATGTTTCAGGTACGTATTCACGGCAGGGGAGGGCAGGGAGTCGTGTCTGCCGCCGAGATGTTGTCGATTGCCGCATTCGAGGAGGGTAAGCACTCTCAGGCGGTTCCCAGTTTCGGTTCCGAACGCATGGGTGCGCCGGTGGTCGCCTATGTGCGCATCGATGATGCACCCATCGAGCTTCGGGAGCCGGTGCTGGATCCTGACCTCCTGATAGTTCAGGACCCGACACTGTTTCATGCCATCGACGTATTCGCGGGGTTGCGGCCTGATGGTTGGGTATTGATCAACACCTCCAAATCGGTTGAGGACCTCCATATCGGGGAGGCGATCGGGCGGCTGCCGCCAGGCCATGTGGTGACGGTGTCAGCGACGGAGCTGGCCTTGAAACACTTGGGACGGCCCACCCCCAATACCGTATTGCTTGGTGCCTTGGCGGCAATGAGTGAAGAGATTCATATCGATTCGGTATGCAACGCCATTGCCAAGAAGTTTCCGGGCGAGGTGGGCAGCGCCAATGTAGCGGCGGCGCGTGCCGCCCATGTCCAGGCGATGGCCGGCTGAGCGTGCATAGAGATGAGGAATAATAGCTTATGCTAAAACAGATTGAAGGTTCTCAAGCGGTAGCGGAAGCAGTGGCATTGTGCCGACCGGAAGTGATATCCGCCTACCCCATCACCCCCCAGACCCATATTGTCGAGGACCTGGGGCACATGGTGAAATCCGGTAAGATATCCCCCTGTGAGTTTTTGCTCGTAGAGTCGGAGTTTGGCGCGCTCTCGGCCTGTATAGGCTCGTCCGCCGCGGGTGCCCGCAGTTATACCGCCACCTCCAGCCAGGGTATTCTGTTCATGATGGAGGCGGTCTACAATGCCTCGGGCATGGGTCTGCCCATTGTGATGACCGTGGGTAATCGCGCCATCGGTGCTCCGATCAATATCTGGAACGATTGGAGCGACTCCATGTCCGCCCGCGATGCGGGCTGGATTCAGCTGTTTGTGGAAAGCAACCAACAGGCGGTGGATGTCCACATTCAGGCCTTCAAGCTGGCGGAAGAACTGAGCATGCCGGTCATGGTGTGCATGGATGGGTTTATCCTGACCCACTCCTACTCCCAGGTAGACATACCTACCCAAGCCGATGTGGACGGTTTTCTCCCGCCATTCCAACCCCGCCAAGTGTTGGATCCCGCCGCGCCGCTCTCCATGGGGGCGATGGTGGGGCCCGAAGCCTTTACCGAAGTGCGTTATCTGGCCCATCACAAACAGCGGGAGGCGCTGAATCTCATCCCCCAACAGGCAGCGGAATTTGAGCGGGTGATGGGGCGCGATTCCGGTGGGTTGCTGAAGGAGTTCGAATGTGCGGGTCAGGATACGGTAGTGGTCACCATGGGCTCGGTAATCGGCACGATGAAAGAGGTGCTGTCGGATATGCGCGACCAAGGTCACTCCATCGGTGCCCTCACCCTCCGATCGTTCCGCCCATTCCCAATCGAGGCGGTGCGGGAAGCTCTGAAGGATGCCAAGCGGGTCATCGTATTCGAGAAATCACTGGCCGTGGGGATGGGTGGGATTCTGGCCAACGATGTGCGCATGGCCACCCGCGACCTGAATCTAAAGGTGCACTCGGTGATTGGTGGCCTGGGCGGGCGACCGATCACCCGGGCCAATTTGCGGCGAATGTTCGAAAAGGGATTGAACGATCAACTCCACAACATTCACTTTCACGATATTCGCATAGATGTGGTCAACCGGGAGCTGGAGCGGGAAAAGGCCCAGCGGGACTCAGGTTCGATCGCCGAGAATATCCTCCACGATGTGGGCGTGGTTGCCGCCGCCAAGACTATTTAGCAGGAGAATGCCATGCCATACCTTCCGGAATCTAAACAGAAGGTCAAGTTTTACCAGACCGGTACCTTCACCGTTGGCAACCGGTTGCTTGAAGACGATCAGCGTAGCGTGCAGGCAACTATCGACCGATCCAACTCACTGGACTCGGGGCATCGGGCTTGCCAGGGATGCGGCGAGGCCCTGGGAGCCCGCTTTGCGATCGATGCCGCCATGCGGGCCACCAATAATCAGTTGATTGCCGCCAATGCCACCGGCTGCCTGGAGGTGTTTACTACGCCTTACCCGGAAACCGCCTGGTCTATCCCCTGGATCCATTCTCTGTTTGGTAATGCCTCGGCGGTGGCGTCCGGGATCGCGGCGGCGTTAAAGGTCAAGGGACGTGACGAGGTACGAGTCATTGCCCAGGGTGGAGATGGCGGTACCACAGATATCGGCCTGGGTTGCCTGTCCGGCACCTTCGACCGCAATGACGACGTGCTTTATATCTGTTACAACAATCAGGCCTACATGAATACCGGTGTGCAGCGTTCCAGTGCCACCCCCGCCGCAGCACGTACCGCCACCACCATGCCGGTGGGAAAACAACCCGGCAACGCCTTCAACACCGGTAAAAGTGTCCCGCTGATTGCGATTGCCCACCAGATTCCCTATGTGGCGACCGCCTCGGTGCACGATCTTCACGATCTGGAGTTGAAGGTGACCAAGGCGATGCAGATCCACGGTGCCCGTTACATCGAGATCTTTGTCCCCTGTCCACTGGGTTGGGGATCCATACCCGGGGATACCATAAAAGTTGCCCGTTATGCAGTGGAATCGGGGATGTATCCCCTACTGGAAGGGGAGTACGGCGAGATTACCGCGGTGACCAAGATCCGCAAGCAGGTTCCGGTCGCCGAATACTTGAAACTGCAGAAACGCTTTGCCCATGTCTTCAAGCCGGCGAATGCCCATCAGCTCGCCGAGCTGGAGGGCATTGCGGCGCGCAATATCAAACGATTCGACCTGTTATCCCGAGAGGCCAACGCCAATGAGTGACGAAACAGTCGTGCAGACCAAGCCCTTTGCCGTCACCTTGGATGCCGGTACCAGCCTACTCAATAAAACCGGTACCTGGCGTACTCACCGGCCGGTATACGTAGACCGGCTTCCCCCATGCAACAACGCCTGTCCGGCGGGTGAGAATATTCAGGCATGGTTGTTTGAAGCCGAAGAAGGCAACTACGAGGCGGCCTGGCGTAAGATCATGGAGGAGAATCCGTTTCCCTCTATCATGGGCCGAGTGTGCTACCAACCTTGCGAGCGGGCTTGTAACCGGGTCAAGCTCGACGAATCGGTCGGCATCAATTCCGTGGAACGGTTCCTTGGGGATCAGGCGATCAAATACGACTGGAAGGTTCCGGTGGGACAAGATACCGGGAAACGGGTAATGGTGGTAGGTGCTGGCCCCGGAGGGCTTGCCGCCGCTTATCATCTGCGGCGGCTTGGTCATCAGGTCAGTGTATTCGAGCAGGGAGCCAAGGCAGGCGGCATGCTGCGCTGGGGTATCCCCAAGTATCGCCTGCCCAGGGAAAGGCTCAACGCGGAGATCGATCGTATCGAAGAGATGGGGGTCGAGATCAGGTTGAATAGCCCGGTTCGCGATCTGAAGGCGGAGATGGCGGCGGGTGGATACGATGCCGTATTTCTGGCTACCGGGGCGCATACCCCCAAGGCATTGGATATTCCGATGACCGGCAATATACCGGTGGTGGAGGGGATTACGTTATTGCGCGACGTGGAGTTGGAGCAGACCAAATATCTTAAGGGCCGGGTAGTGGTATATGGGGGGGGCAACACCGCCATGGACGTAGCCCGCTCGGCCAAACGACTTACCGGTTTTACTCCCAAGGTAATCGTGCGTCGGGCGAGGGAACGGATGGCGGCCCACGAATTCGAAGTACATGAAGCGCTCGAGGAAACGGTCGACATTCTCAATTTGCGTACCATAAAAGAGATCCGTGGCAATACCTTCGTTTTGGAGAAGATGGTGGCCAGTGACGACGGGCGGCCTCATCCAACCGGTCAGTTCGAGGAGATTGAAGGTGACGTGTTGGTCATGGCCCTGGGGCAGGACACCGACTTGAGTCTGCTGGATACGCTGCCCGATATGGAGATTAATTGGGGGGTACTCACGGTGGATGCCGGCATGATGACCGCCTATCCGGGCATCTTCGCGGGCGGTGACATGGTGCCTTCGGAGCGGACGGTTACCACCGCTATCGGGCATGGTAAGAAGGCCGCCCGCAATATCGACGCCTGGCTGCGCGGTGACCACTACACCCGGCCCGAGAAACATCAGGTGGTCACCTATGACATGCTCAATCCCTGGTATTACTCCGATGCGCCACGCACGGTCAGACCTACCTTAGAACTCATCCGACGGCAGAGTGGCTTTGCCGAGGTGATTGGTGATCTGAACGAGGAAAATGCCCTGTTCGAAGCGCGCCGCTGTATGTCTTGTGGCAACTGCTTCGAATGCGATAACTGCTACGGGATATGCCCCGACAATGCCATTACCAAGCTTGGACCGGGCCGGCGTTTTGCGTTCAAGTACGATTACTGCAAGGGTTGCGGTATGTGTGCAACCGAGTGTCCCTGCGGTGCCATCAACGTGGTGCCGGAGGAGATCTGAAATCGATTTGACCGGGAATCCCGGCAACCCCTCCAGTGTGTGGGAGCGTTCGTGGGGGATTCTGGGTAACCGCGTATCGCGGTTGTCCAGCCCCCATGCCGGTCCCATGTTGATTACAAAATGCCGGTGGCCTGTTTTCTTCGCGAATACTTAGGTGTATAAATTTCCGGTGTCTCACGGGTTGCCGGTAGTATCCCGGACAGTGGCCGGCTGTGAATCTCCTTAACACGTCGGCTTGCCTCGAGTTCCTTTCCTTATGTGAATCGGTCCGGCGCTACCTGTGAAGCGTTTGATCACCCGTGAGCGGCCGTCTCCGCCCATGCTCTCCTGACTCTCATAGGATACTCAAATCGACAATGGAGTTAGGACTGCGCAGCGGTCCGATGCCGGTTTTTCGCCACCCAATGGATTTCAACTGTGGATGAGCATTTAGGCCAGGGGCGCAGTTGGTTGTTACCAAGCGGTATGCCAGAGCAGTTATGCGGGGTACCTGTTGAGATGAGAGACAGCGATTCGGGAAACCGGAACCCGGAGCACCGCGCCAGGCATGAATCGAGCTGGCTCGACACCTTGGTGCGCCCGCGTTCCTTCGGAATGCTTATCCTGTTCGGTTTTGGACTCGCGGCCCTGCCGCTATTCATTGCCCTGACGATCACCTCGTGGCAGGTAGAGCGGTTGGCACGCCACGGTCAGGATGCGGTCCGTGACGCAGTTGCGGCCACCCAAGGTGGTCGTAGTCTTATTGAACAGATTACGGCGGTGGAACGCAGCCTGCGTCAGTATCTGGTTTTGAAGGATCAGGCCCTCTTTCAAACTTACTTGGAGACGCGCGGCGAATTTCGGGATACCGCCCGCAAGATGATGAATCTGGAACGGGATGCCGGCCAATACCGACGCCTGCAGGATTTGATCGCGGCGGAGAGGGCGGTTGCGAACCAGGTGGGTAATCCGCCCGGAGAACCCGCGGTGCTGCGCGCGGCTGTCAACCGCTTCGGTGCTCTCAAGGAGAGCTCCCGAGCGCTGTTGGGCGAGGGCCAGCGCTTGCTCTCGGTGCGCGTCACCGAAATGAACGACATGGCCGAGCGAGCCGAAGATTTGCTGCGCTGGCAGGCCATTGGCCTGGTCCTGGCGGCGCTGATACTGAGTGTTGTCTCGTCGGCGCTAATCTTGCGGCCGGTGCGTCAGATTGAACGCGCTATCACGCGCCTGGGCTCAAGCGACTTTACCACTCCGGTACAGGTCAGGGGCCCCCGGGACCTGGAGAGCCTCGGGCGGCATATGGAGTGGTTGCGCCACCGTCTTGCCACCTTGGAAGCCCAAAAGCAGAGTTTTCTCCGGCACATCTCTCATGAGCTGAAGACCCCGTTAACCGCAGTTAGAGAAGGATCGACGCTGCTCGCCGAGGGCACGCTAGGGCCACTCCATAACCAACAAACCGAGGTGACTGGGATCCTGCAGGCAAATGCGATGCGGCTACAACGGCAGATCGAGGATCTACTGGCGTTCAGCCGATTGCGGGAGGCCGGTGGATCGCAAGGAGTCTGGGAGCGGGTCTCCGTCGATCGGCTGATTGGTGAGGTGTTGAATGATTACCGGTTACCCGCATTGCGTCGCCAACTTCGATTCGACACCCGGTTGACTGCCTTATCGATGCATGGAGACCGCGGAAAGATTCGCACCGTTGTGGATAATCTAATCTCCAATGCGGTCAAATATTCACCGGTCGGTGATCGAGTAGAGATCAGTTTGGCCAGTGTAGACGGTCGCATCCAGTTCGAGGTATGGGATGGGGGGCCGGGAATTTCGAAAGGGGAGTCGATGCGGATATTCGATCCATTTTACCAAGGGTCGATTCAGCCCGAGGGACCGGTACGGGGCACCGGGCTGGGCTTGACCATTGCCCAGGAATGCGCACGTTCCCAGGGGGGTGAGATCAGCGTCATTTTCGATGGTAATCCCGGAACCCGGATACGCGCGAGTTTTCCGGATTTGTCCGCGGAGGGCAGTTCATGACCGGCTGGATTAGCGGCGGCATTGTGGCGCTGGCGGTGCTCGGAGCGACCACGGGTTGCTCGGGACCCCCTAGCCACTTGCGAGGGGAGTTCCCAACGACCGAGCAGCCCGCACAGTATCAGCTTGCCGATGTGTTGGCCTATGCTCGCGGCCTATCCCAAAAGGCGCCGTCGGCACGTGCCGAGGCCCGTTCATTAGCGAGATGGGAAAGTGGTCGGGCACACAGCCCGGAGAAACGGCTGTGGGTGGGTATCACGTTAAGCCTGACGGCGGGGGAGAACGGTGGGGACGATCTTGCTCTGGCAAGCTCACTGCTCGGACAGTCGTGTGGCGCGCCTGACGGCAGCGCTATCGGCGATCTGTGCGCGGTAGCCGAATACTATGTGCTTCGGGCGCTCGCCATTCATCGTGAATCGTCACATCGGGAGCAACGCTTGGAAGATGGGTTGAGGAAAATGGATGTTTTGCAACAGCGCAACGCAGGACTGCGGCATGAGATCGATAGCTTGAACTCTCAGTTGGCTCGCGAATCGGAACGCGCCGAGACCTTGCGCCAGCAGATTCAAGAGCTGCGGGAGATTGAAAGGGCCTTGCAGCAGAGCGAGAGTGAGACATCGGCGGGGGACCTGGAATGAGTGCTGGACGCGTGCTGCTGGTGGATGACGATCCGGATCTGCTCCATTTGCTGTCGTTGCGCTTAAGCGCGGCGGGTTATGAGACCGACCGGGCGCAGAGTGGTGAAGAGGCCATGAACCGGTTGGAGGTGCAGCGACCGCAAGTGGTGATTACTGATCTGCGAATGGGTGGAATGGACGGTATGGCGTTGTTCGCCGCGATTCGCCGCCGTACTCCATCATTGCCGGTCATCATCCTTACCGCCCATGGCACTATTCCCGAGGCGGTCGAGGCCATTCGGCAAGGGGCGTTCGCATTTCTTACCAAGCCCTTCGACGGGGGAGAGTTGCTTACCAGGGTACGGGAGGCGGTCGGCCAATCGGAGACCTGGCAGCCACACGGGGAGGGAGACTGGCGCGCCGATATCCTGTCCCGTAGCCCGCTGATGGATGAGTTACTGAGCCAGGCTAAAATGGCTGCCGCCAGTCAAGCCAGTATTCTCATACACGGCGAGAGCGGCACGGGTAAAGAGCTGGTAGCTCGAGCCATACACCGCGCCAGCTCCCGCCGGGCGTATCAGTTCGTGCCCATCAATTGTGCGGCGATTCCCGAAGCACTACTGGAGTCGGAGCTGTTCGGGCATGTCAAGGGGGCCTTTACCGGCGCTACCCAAGATCACCCGGGACTGTTTAGGGCGGCCCATGGAGGGACGCTGTTTTTGGATGAAATCGCAGATATGCCCCTCAACTTGCAGGTTAAACTTCTGCGGGTGTTGCAGGATCACGAGGTTCGGCCTGTGGGGGCGCTTCGTGCTCAACCAACCAATGTACGCATCGTCTGTGCGACACATCGCAACTTGGAGGCCGAGGTTCAGGCGGGTCGATTTCGCGAGGACCTTTATTACCGGATCAGTGTCGTCTGTCTGGAAATCCCGCCTCTCTCCCAGCGTCCCGAGGACATTAGCTTGTTGGCCAAGCGGTTTCTGGCGCGTCTGGTCGACAGCGGAGACCGATCGGTAAGGGGGTTTGCGCCGGCGGCTATGGAGGTTCTGGTGGCGGCGCGCTGGCCTGGCAATGTCCGCCAGCTGGTAAACGTCGTTGAGCAATGCTATGTGCTTTCAACGACTTCCTTGATAGAGCCCGAATTGGTGCAACGGGCGTTGCGGGCGGCATCGCATCGGGTTCCCCCCTTGGCCGAGGCACGTAGCCAGTTCGAGCGGCAATATCTGGTGCAGCTGTTGAAGATGACGGCGGGTAACACCACTCAGGCTGCCCGGCTCGCGGGGCGTAATCGAACTGAGTTTTATCGTCTTCTACGCCGCTACGGGCTGGATCCCGGACAATTCCGGGAGAACTCCCCGGCGGGCGCTGACCCACTCATCTAGGCGTCGCCCGAAGGCGACAGTGCTATCAGTTTATCTATCAACGATTTACCATTGATTGTTCCACGTGCTGTCGCTCCTTGGCGACAGATCGTTCTCCCGAAAAGGCTCCCCTGCGCATGAAAGCCACGCCACACCAGGTCCAAGGCCGCCCACGAAACTTGGCATTCTAGTTGCACAAAGCTTAGGCAAGCAGCGCTAGCTGTGCATGACGCCGACCGCTACGGTTCGGTACCCAAATTCGAAAACAGTTTAAAGAGGACACATAGATGAAAAAGCAAATCCTTGGTGCAATGGTATTGGCTGCGGTTTCAAGTTTCGCACTGGCCGCCGCACCGGCATTTTCCGAGGTTGATACCGACGCCAATGGCAGCATCTCCGCCGAAGAGGCTTCTGTGGTAGACGGCTTGGATTTTGACGCCGCCGATAAGGACGCCGATGGTTCCCTGAGCGTCGAAGAGTACGCTGCGGCTACCGCTGAATAAGCAACCGCATATATGACGGGCCACCACCGGGGTGGAATCGATAATCCCGCCGGTGGTGGCCCAGGCGTTTGTAAGGCAGATCCAATTTAGGTGGTTCGGTCACTCCGATACCTTCAGGAGCGAAAGACTGAACACAGGTCACCGAGTTCCTAGGGAATCCCCCCTGTGGGTTGAAAATATGCCGCCCGGCGATTATGGTCCGCGGTTAATTCGAAACGCTTGGTCGCCTGCCAATGAAACAGTTAATCCGGCTCTTTTTTCGGGTAGTACGTGTCATCCTGGGTCCTCTGCTGCTGCTTTGGGAGTGGCTGGCGCCCGGCACGAGGGTGGCGCGTAGCGAGGAGGCCCAACGGAAGGTGGATGAAGCGAGTAGCCGGTTAACGCTTTATCAGTATCGTACCTGCCCGTTCTGCATCAAGACCCGGCGCGCCATCAAGCGGTTGTCGCTGCCCATTCGCACGTTGGATGCGCAACACGATCAGTCGGCCAGGGAGGCCTTGCGTAGCGGTGGTGGAGAGGTCAAAGTACCTTGCCTGCGTATTGAAGAAGACGACGGCCAAGTTCGCTGGCTGTATGAATCGAATGCCATCATAGATTATCTGCAGGCGCGCTTTTCCTAGAATCTATCTCAAAATTGCTGTACGCCACCGATACGGCGTTAAAACCTGCCTAAAATGCTTATTTACTCCGTGTAAACTGCGCGTTTTCCGCCGGTTTTGCCTGATCTCGAAGTCGTTCACTGAATTTGAGATAGGTTCTAACAACACCGGTCAGTCCCGGGTGTCATCAACTGATTCCCGGTTGTTCCGGGTGAAATCCTGCGGACCCCCTTAAGCGGGCAGCCGATGTATCCGTCCGCCATGAATACTCTCTGTGTAAACTTACCCGATTAGGGCGTTAGTCAGGCCATAGCCGGGGGCTCCGTGGATAATTCCCTTTCCAGGTTGGTGGACAGCGGGATGATTGGCGTTATAGTGATAAGCATCCCAACCGAAGAGGAGATGCAGAGGTGGCTCAGAAAAAAATCGCGGTTGTCCTTTCAGGATCCGGTGTTTACGACGGCTCGGAGATCCACGAGTCGGTGTTAACGTTGCTGGCGTTGAGTCGGCATGGCGTCGACTATCAGTGTTTTGCGCCGGATATCCCTCAGCACCATGTCATCAATCACATCACCGGTGAAGAGATGCAGGAGCAACGTAATGTGCTGATCGAATCCGCACGCATCGCCCGGGGAAATATCAAACCTCTCTCGGAATTTGATGCCGAAGCGTTCGATGCCATCATTTTTCCCGGCGGATTTGGCGCTGCCAAGAACCTCTCCTCGTTTGCTTTCGATGGTACCGGCTGCAATGTCAACAGCGAAGTAGAGCGGGCGGTAGAGGCGATGGCAGCATCCGGCAAATCGATTGGCGCGCTTTGCATATCACCGGCGGTAATCGTGAAGATTCTGGAGGGAGCCACCGTAACCATCGGTACCGACCAGGCAACGGCCGAGGCAATCGAGGCCATGGGGGGTAAACATAAGCGGGCCGGTCACGGGGAGGTGGTCTTCGACGAACGCTATAATCTGGTGACCTCGCCTTGTTATATGCTGGATGCCAGTGTGGCACAGATCGCCGACGGAGCCGAGCACGCCGTGTCGATGCTCCTTGAGCGGATCGGCTGAATCGCAAGCGGGGACCCCGGTCCCTGGTCTTACCGGGTGCGCGGACCCGCCCGGCTAACGGTTCCGTGAACCGGCATATGCTTGATCGATAGGTATACCGCCGGATAACGGCCAATGATTGTAGATTTCCCTGAGGAGAAACGATGCGGCGGTCGACCCTGATCAAACAGCGTTTGTTGGCGGTCTTTTTCATGGGCATATTACTGCTGTTCTCACCGGTAACCACCTTGTTCGATGGGCCAGGACAAGTCTTTGGCATCCCCGTTCTTTATCTCTATCTGTTCGGTGCCTGGGGAGGGTTGATTATCGCCATGGCCTGGATTGTGGGAAGCGGAAACGAGTGATGCCATATTCCATGGTCGAGTTGCCAAGAATCGGGAGGAGATGATGTTAAATCAGACCCTCTTGGTTACCGTTTCTTTCGCTTACCTGGGGTTGCTGTTCGCTATTGCATACTGGGCCGATCGCCAGGCGGACAAGGGACGATCGGTAATTACCCATCCTACGGTCTATGCGCTCTCGTTGGCGGTCTATTGCACCGCGTGGACCTACTACGGAAGTGTCGGTCGCGCCGCCGCCGCCTCCGGAATCGATTTTCTTCCTATCTATCTGGGTCCGACCTTGGCGGCCACCTTGTGGGCCTTTCTGCTGTTGAAGATGATTCGGGTCAGCAAGACTCAGCGAATAACCTCGATCGCCGATTTCATCTCCTCCCGTTACGGAAAGAGCCATCTGCTGGGTGGTCTGGTGACGGTGATCGCGGTGGTCGGTGTATTGCCCTACATTGCGTTGCAGCTAAAGGCGGTGTCCAGCAGCTTTGCTATTTTGGTCCGATATCCCGATGTGATAATGCCGGGGGCCGTGGATATGGTGCCGGTATGGCAGGATAAGGCGTTTCACGTAGCACTGCTGCTGGCGTTGTTCACCATCTTGTTTGGTACCCGGCATCTTGATGCCAGCGAGCGCCACGAAGGGATGGTTGCCGCCATCGCCTTCGAGTCGATTGTCAAGCTGGTGGCGTTTACCGCGGTAGGGCTGTTCGTCACTTACGGGTTGTACGGCGGCTTCGGTGAGATCGTTGCGTTAGCCCGGGCGGCCGGTCATCTCAAATCAGAACTGGCGCCGTCCAATGGTTATGGCGTCTGGGCATCGCTTTCGTTGCTTTCCGCATTGGCGGTATTGATGCTTCCCCGCCAATTTCAGGTGGCGGTGGTGGAAAACAGTAGCGAACGGCATCTAAAAAGGGCGGTTTGGATGTTTCCCCTTTATCTGCTGTTGATCAACCTATTTGTTCTACCTATCGCCTTGGCAGGCAAGTTGGAGTTTCCCGCTGGCGTGGACGCCGATACCTTTGTGTTGACCTTGCCAATTGCCCACCAACAGCAATGGCTAGCGCTGTTCTCTTATCTTGGGGGACTCTCCGCCGCCACCGGTATGGTCATCGTTGAGACCATCGCGTTGTCGACCATGGTTTGCAACGACCTGGTGATGCCGGGATTGTTACGTCGTTGGATGCATCGCGCCCCGGCGATGGACCTGAGCCGGGTGTTGCTGAGGGTTCGGCGCGGAGCAATCTTTATCATCCTGTTATTGGGATACACCTATTTCCGCCTGGCAGGCGAGGCCTATGCCCTGGTATCCATCGGATTGATCAGCTTTGCGGCGGTTGCGCAGTTTGCACCGGTGATGATCGGCGGGCTCTATTGGCGGGGGGGCACCCGTGAGGGGGCGCTCGCGGGGTTGGGGGCCGGCTTTTCGGTCTGGATCTATACCTTATTGCTACCGTCGTTTGCCAAGTCCGGCTGGTTATCCGCAGATTTTCTGGAATTCGGCCTGTTCGGCATTTCCCTGCTCAAGCCGCAAGCCCTGTTCGGCCTAGAGGGTTTCGATGAGATCAGTCACTGCCTGTTCTGGAGCCTCAGCGCCAACGCGGGGGCTTTTCTGGCAGTATCGCTGCGGCGCACGCCGAACGCCGAAGAGACCGCTCAGGCGACGGCGTTCGTGGATGTCATGAAGCATGAAAGATCCTTGGTGTCGGGGCTGTGGCGGGGTAGCGCGGAAGTGGGTGACTTGGTTAAATTGGCTGGCCGTTTTCTGGGTGAAAGCAAGGCTCGGTTGGCCTTCCGCGAGTATGCCGTGCAGCGCCGTCTAGCTCCCGGCCAGATGCTTCCCGCCGATGCCGAAACCGTATACTTCGCCGAAACGCTGCTGGCGGGCGCTATCGGCAGCGCGTCGGCGAGGGTCATGGTGTCATCGGTGGTGCAGGAAGAGCCCTTAGGGTTGGATGAGGTAATGGATATCCTCGACGAGGCCTCCCGTATCCGCAGCTACAGCCATGAATTAGAGCAGAAATCCCGGGAGCTGGAGATTGCTACCGCCGAGCTCAAGGCGGTCAACGTCGGGTTGCAGGAACTGGATCGTTTGAAGGACGATTTCATGTCTTCGGTAACCCACGAGTTACGCACCCCGCTGACCTCGATCCGAGCGTTTTCCGAGATCCTCAAGGATGACCCAAAAATTGAACTGAAGGAGCGAAAACGTTTTCTCGGCATCATTGTGAGTGAAACCGAGCGCTTAACCCGCCTGGTCAATCAGGTTTTGGATCTGGCCAAGATCGAGTCCGGAACCGCGGATTGGAAGAGCGGTGAAGTCGATCTCACGGAAGTGATCCGGCAATCCGCAGAGACTGCCGGACCGCTCATCCTGGAACGGGGCGGAAAGCTCCACCTTGATCTGCCAGGGGTGGCCGTGGTGGTGTGGGCGGATCAGGACCGGTTGTTACAGGTGATGCTCAATCTGTTATCGAATGCGGCCAAGTTTATCCCCGAGGGTAAGGGCGAGGTGAAGGTGAGTTTAACGCCCATGGCGGGGCTCTACCGCGTTAGTGTCGCCGACAACGGCCCGGGAATTCCGCACGATGAACAGCCGGTGATTTTTGAGAAGTTTCGCCAGAGTCGAGACGGTGAGGCCAATCCAATGGGTACCGGCCTCGGCCTGCCGATCAGTCGTCGCATCATCGAGAATTTTGGCGGGCGGCTGTTTGTGGAAAGTGCACCGGGAAAAGGTGCTATATTTTCATTTGAGTTGCCATCGGAGATCGATGGGGACTAGCCCTAACCGAGGGAGATCAATGACAAGAAAGATCCTCATTGTGGATGACGAGCAGAATATCGCCATTTCCGTGGAGTTTCTGATGAAGCGTGAAGGCTTCGAGGTAACGGTTGCTCGGGATGGCGAAGAAGGCTTGGAGCGTATCCGTGCCGATCGCCCGGATTTGGTATTGCTGGATGTGATGATGCCGAAACTGAATGGGTTCCAAGTCTGCGAGGCCGTTCGATCGGATCCAGAGCTGGCCGAGGTGCGTATCGTCATGCTGACCGCGAAAGGCAGGGAGGCGGAAATCAACAAAGGCATGTCACTGGGGGCTGATGCCTATATCCCAAAGCCATTCGCCACCAGCGACCTGGTGGCCAAGGTCAAGGCGCTGCTTGGATCTGAGGAGTGAGCCAATCACCCATGACCGAGTGGCATCGGACAGTGGAAAACCGTATCCCGACACCGACCGGGCACTGCCCCAGGAACTAAAATGTACGACCAAGCGACTATGGATGGCGCCGCGCGGGACGGCAGCGAGCTCTACTCTTTCTTTGGGGCCTCGGAAGGTCCCTTAAGGGCCTTGGCACGGCGTCCGCCTCTGACTGTCACCCCATCCACCAGCGTACGCGACGCCATGTTGAAGATGAATCAGCTGAGAGGCGACGCGGTCGTGGTAATCGATGCCGCTACCCGGCTGCCGCTCGGTATCGTTACCCTCACGGATCTGGTCTACGCGATCGCCTTTGAGGGAGGGGAACTGGATGGGCCGGTGGCGGTGCTCATGACCGGCGCCCCGTTTACCTTGCCCGCCGATGCGCCGGCTCATCGGGCGACCGTACTTATGATTAAACGGCATGTGCGTCATGTGGTGCTGGTGGAGCCAGACGGGCAGCTATGTAATCTGATCTCCCGTACGGATCTGTTTGGGCTTCGAGGGGGCGGAGCCGAAGCACTCGCCGAAGCAGTCATGACCGCCGTGGATGTGAAGGCCATGGCCACCGCCGCCACGGCAATCCGCCAGCGCGGCGCCGAACTGTTCGCCGCCGGTATGGGTGTGGAAGGCATCTGCCAGTGGATGTCCGCGCTCAACGATATTGTGGTGATCCGTATCATCGAGTTGATCGAGGACGAGTTCGATTTACCGCCAGTGCCTTGGTGTTGGCTGGTCTTCGGCTCCGAGGGGCGCTTGGAGCAGACCTTTTCCACCGATCAAGATAACGGGATCATTTTTGTCCCGGGCGATGCGGCCGACACCGACGCGGTGCGCGAGTCGTTCCTGCCCTTTGCGAAAGCGGTCAACATGGGGCTGGACGCCTGTGGATTTCGGCTCTGCAAGGGGAATATCATGGCCGGAAATCCGTCCTGGTGTCTCAGTGGGGATGAATGGAAGAAGCGGTTTTCCACCTGGATGGAGACTCCCGAGCCGGTAGCGAT
This sequence comes from Gammaproteobacteria bacterium, assembly GCA_020445415.1. Classification (GTDB taxonomy): domain Bacteria; phylum Pseudomonadota; class Gammaproteobacteria; order Chromatiales; family Chromatiaceae; genus HKST-UBA178. The sequence continues at coordinate 24,459 of JAGRGP010000042.1, forward strand.
CCTGAACAGTACGATTTTCTTTGATTTCCGCCCGATATACGGCAACTATGATCTGGTTGACAATCTGCGCAACTGGCTGGTTCCTCTGCCGGCCCGCTATCCTCGATTTCTCAGGACCATGGCGGACGAGGCCTTAACTTGTGCTCCTTCGCTCGGTTGGGCGGGCGGGTTCGTATTTGACGGCGGGAGAAAATATCCCCACACGATCGATCTCAAGCTACATGGTTCGCGTCCTTTTGTGGATGCTGCACGGATCTGGAGCCTGACCCACGGAGTCTGGGCTACCAATACCGGTGATCGACTGCGCGCCGTGGGTAGAAAAGAGGGATTAAAGCCTGAGGAGACAGCCGCCGAGGTGGAGGCCTTTTATCTGATTCAGCGTTTCAGAATTCAGAAACAGTTGAGCGTTGATTCTCCCGACCTGGTGAACCGTATCGATCCAGACAATCTTAACGAGCTGAACCGTTTGATGCTGAAAGAGGCCTTTAAACAGGCCAAGAAACTGCAACTTCGACTGAAACTCGAACACGGCTTGTAGCCGTTTCCGCACAAACTGGCCCCGCTTCGCGCTCGACCGAGCCATTCGATTCGCGGAGCGGTGAGCGTTGGTGGTGGATCTGTTCACCACTATTCTGCAGTCAACCCGGTGGCAATGGCTGGATTATCGGCTTATCGGCGGGTTATCCTTGCGGGGTGCGGATTTCGAACAGGTGGGGAGAATCGATCATGCAATTGACCCGTTACTTTAGTCTTATTTTCGGTATCTTGATTTGTGCCGCTCAGGGTACGCAGGCGGTGGAGGGCAAGCTCACCATCGTCACCTCCTTTCCCAAAGATCTCACCGAAGTCTATAAACAGGCTTTCGAGTCGAGCCATCCCGGGGTGTCGTTGGAGGTTCTCAATAAGAAGACCACTGCCGGCATCAAGTATCTCCAGGAGACGGCGGGCAATAACAGTACCGATCTGTTTTGGGCCTCTGCGCCTGATGCCTTCGAAGTATTGAAAGGCGATGGTTTGTTGGTTCAATACCGGCCCCAGGCTCCGGGGATTCCGGATCGGGTAGGGGCCTTTCCCATTAACGATCCGGACGGTTTCTACAGTGGCTTCGCGGCTTCGGGGTATGGCATCATGTGGAACGAACGCTACCTCAAGGCCAAGGATCTGCCGGTTGCCAGGGAGTGGGAAGATCTGAAAAATCCCGTCTATCATGGCCATGTGGGTATGAGCGCCCCTTCGCGTTCGGGTACCACCCATTTGACTGTCGAGACGGTGCTGCAGGGCATGGGTTGGGACGCCGGCTGGGCCGAGTGGAAGGAAATAGCGGGCAATTTCAAGACCGTTACCGAACGGAGTTTCGGGGTGCCCGACGGGGTCAATAGTGGCCAATTTGGGATCGGGATTGTGATCGATTTCTTCGGGCTTTCGTCCAAGGCGTCGGGTTTCCCGGTTGATTATGTGTACCCGACCGTCACCACGCTGGTTCCCGCCAATATCGGAATCGTTAAGAATGCCCCTAATCAAGCCGCTGCCGAGGCCTTCATCGAGTTTCTGGTTTCTGAAACCGGGCAGAAGCTGTTATTGGATCCCAAGATTCAGCGGCTGCCGGTCAATCCCGCAACCTACAAGGATGCCCCGGCAGGTTTCCCCAACCCGTTTCAGGACCAGTCTATTGGCGCTGCGGTCAAGTTCGATCTGGGTTTATCCAAGAATCGCTACAATATCGTCAATTCATTGTTCGATGCGATGATCACTTACCGCTTGGACGATCTTCAAGCAGCCACCGCGGCAATCCAGCAAGCGACCGCAAAACTGGCCGGGAAGGACAATCCGGAGGCAGCCGAGTTGATAGCTCGGGCTCGGGCGTTAGTAGCGAAGGTTCCGGTTGATGAAGCCACTGCCAACCGTAGCGAGTACAACGCCATCTTCAAAAAGAAACGCAAGACCGCTGACACCAAGCTCGAAGGACGCCAAGCGGAGATTGAGCAGGCTTGGGATGGGGAAATCAAGGCTAATTACGAGCAAGCCAAGGAGTTGGCGGAGCAAGCGGATTCCTTGTTGTAAGGCTCGGGCATGGCCGTTACGCTGAAGCGGCCATGCACCGCACTAGATATTCGGTTATGCATAGCCGTTTGACTGACCGCCAGGCTCGATCGTGAGGCCGGCCGAGGTGTCTTATCAGCGGGGTCCGCTAGCGGTCGGTCTGCTTATCGCGCTCTTCCTGGCGGTATTCCTGGTTATCCCGGTAGCCAAGGTGGTTGTCGTTGCTTTTCAGGATCCCCATACCGGGCAGGCGACGCTGATTAATTTCGCCGACTTCTTCCGGAATTCGCTGTTTCGGGAATCGTTCGTCAATTCGTTCTACGTATCCGCCATGTCGGTAATGGCGGCCACGGTTATCTCCATCCCCTTGGCATATTTCACTACGCGCTTCAACTTCGGAGGCGCGATACTGATACAGACACTCGGCGTGATTCCATTGATCATGCCGCCGTTTGTAGGCGCCGTGGCGATGCAATTGCTGTTTGGTGATAACGGATCGCTGAATCTGTTACTCGACGCATATTTTGGTATCTCCATCCCGTTCATGTCGGGACTGAACGGGGTCATCCTGGTGGAGAGTATCCACTATTTTCCGTTCATTTTGATTAATCTGTCGGCCGCCCTTAACAACATTGACCGGGCTATGGAAGAGTCTGCCCAGAATTTGGGGGCCAGTGGCATGCGGTTATTCCGGCGGATCGTTTTTCCGCTGGCAATGCCCGGGTTCGTGGCAGGCGCCGCCCTGGTCTTCATTAAGGTGTTCGATGATCTGGGTACGCCGCTACTGCTCAACGTCAATACTATGCTGGCGCCCCAAGCCTACCTGCGCATCTCCTCGATAGGTATTTCCGATCCGATGGGGTATGTGATTTCGGTGATTCTGGTGGGTTTTTCGTTGCTCTCTCTTTGGGTTTCGCTACTGGCCCTCAGGGGCAAGGATTATGCTACCGTGCAAAAAGGGGCGGGTGGGTTGATGAGGCGAGACCTGCGCACCTGGGAGAAGGCCGGCTGTTATGGCGTGGTGATTCTTATATTGCTGTTGGTATTGTCACCTCATCTCGGATTGTTGCTGCTCTCATTCGGGACGGTATGGTCGTTTGCCGTGTTGCCGGACGCCTTTACCGTCGAGCATTATTTCACGGTTTTTCAGTCGGCCTCACAATACATCACCAACACGCTGTTGTACGCGGGCCTGGCGGCACTGCTCGACGTGCTATTGGCTACTTCCATTGCTTATGTGGTCTGGCGTACTCAACTTGTTGGCCGCAAATGGCTCGACTACACCGCGACGGCGGCACTGGCGGTGCCGGGGGTGGTGCTGGGCATCGGTTACCTGCGCACTTTTCATGGGTTGGAAGTACCGTTTCTCGGCCAATCATTGGCTTCTTGGTGGGTGATCATCGTTGTTGCCATGACGATCCGTCGCCTTCCCTATGCCCTACGGGCCTGCGTGGCCGCCATCCAACAGGTAGATGTTATGCTGGAAGAAGCTGCCGAGAACTTGGGGGCGACCAAAGGCCGTACCGTCTACCGTATCGTGGTGCCGCTGATGCTCGGGGGAATCCTGGCGGGATTTGTTACCAGTTTTGCCACTGCCTCGGTGGAGTTGTCCGCCACCATCATGTTGGTTGCTCGGGAGTCGGATGCCCCATTGGCTTATGGAATTTACGAATTCATGCAATCGGCCGCAGGCCGGGGACCGGGCGCGGCGCTTGGTGTGGTGGCCGTGGTGTTCGTCGGGTTGGGCACCTACCTCTCTCATTTGATCATTGAACGAGGCAAGCTGCGGCGTGAATCGACATCGATCGTCGCGGAAGAGACAGCGTCATGAATACCAATCCCAATTCTTCGGGGGGCGTGATCATCGAGGATCTCAGCCTATCGTTTGGCAAGACTCAGGTCTTGAAAGGTGTCGACCTTGTGATCGCCGAAGGTGAGTTCTTTGCCTTTTTGGGTCCTTCCGGTTCCGGCAAATCGACCTTGCTGCGGGCGATCGCCGGCTTTGGTCCCAAGCCCAGCGGCAGGATATTGATTCAAGGGCGGGATGTGGCGGCTCAGCCCCCCTGGGAGCGGGATGTGGGAATGGTTTTTCAGAGCTACGCGCTCTGGCCGCA
>JAGRGP010000043.1 GCA_020445415.1 Gammaproteobacteria bacterium
ACCCGGCAGGCAATCTCGCCCCGGTTGGCGATGAGTATCTTGTCGAACATTACCCCTTCCCCTCAATCCAGGCAGGCGCACGCTTCCCAAGAAAGGCGCCTAATCCCTCCCGGCCCTCGTCGGACCCCCGCGCCTGAGTTATGCGCTCCACGGTATCGTCGATCACCGCGGAGTCAATCGGCCGCCGCGCCACCGCTGAGATCAGGGATTTTGCGGCCCCCAGCGCCTGAGGTCCGGCCCGCAACAACTGCTGGGTGATATCGGTTATCCGGTGATCCAGTTGAGCGCTCTCAACTACCTCGTGGATCAGCCCCAAGCGGTGGGCCTCGGTGGCGCTGAAACGTTCCGCAGTCAAGAAATAGCGTCTCGCCGCACGTTCGCCGATGGCGGAAATAACGTAGGGCGATATGACGGCCGGAATCAGCCCCAAACGGACTTCGGTGAGGGCAAACCGGGCAGTAGCCACCGCCACGGCTATATCGCAACAGGCTATCAGCCCGACACCTCCCCCATAGGCGGCACCCTGTACCCTGGCCACCGTGGGCTTGCCCAACGTATTCAGCCGCTCCATCAACAGCGCCAAGCGGGCGGCATCGGCACGGTTCTGTTCCCGGGTATAGTCTGCCATGCGGCGCATCCAGTGCAGGTCCGCCCCCGCCGAGTAACTCTCCCCCACCGCGCACAAAAGTAGCACCCGTGCCGAACTATCCGCCGCTACGGAGGCCAAGGCGGCGATCAAGCGCTCGATCAAGTCGTCGTCGAATGCGTTGTGTACCTGAGGCCGGTTAATGGTCAACCGGGCCAAGCCATGGGGGTCGATATCCAGAAGTAGTGGGCTTGCCGATGTCATGATCTACATCCTGAAGACCCCAAATCGCGTCGTCTCGATCGGGGCATTAAGGGCCGCGGAAATACCCAGGCCAAGCACCAATCGGCTGTCTACCGGGTCGATCACCCCATCGTCCCACAGTCTGGCGCTGGCATAATAAGGGTGTCCCTGGTGCTCGTATTGATCACGGATTGGCGCTTTGAAAGCCTCCTCCTCGGCTGCCGGCCACGCCTCGCCCCGGGCCTCCAGTGCGTCTCGGCGGATAGTGGCGAGCACGTTGGCGGCCTGTTCACCGCCCATCACGGAGATGCGCGCGTTGGGCCACATCCACAGAAATCGGGCGCCGTAGGCCCTTCCACACATGGCGTAATTTCCCGCGCCGAAACTGCCGCCAACCACCAGCGTGAACTTGGGGACCTTGGCGCAAGCCACGGCGGTGACCATCTTGGCACCGTCTTTAGCGATACCTCCTTCCTCGTATTTTTTCCCGACCATGAATCCGGTGATGTTTTGGAGAAATACCAGCGGGATACCCCGTTGTGCGCAGAGCTCTACGAAATGGGCACCCTTCAGGGCCGATTCGGAGAACAAGATGCCGTTGTTGGCAACCAGGCCTACTGGGTAACCGTAGATATGCGCAAATCCACAGATCAACGTTGTTCCATAAAGCTTCTTGAACTCGTCCAGCTCGCTGTCATCTACCAGGCGCGCGATCACTTCCCGGATGTCGAAGGGCTTGCGCAGATCGCTAGGGGCAACGCCGTGCAACTCACCGGGATCATAGCGGGGTTCCATCACCGCTCGGGTAGCCAGCTGGGGCTGTTTGCGGCGGTTCAGGTTGGACAGGATGCGACGTGCCAATCCCAGTGCATGGGAATCAGTGCTGGCGTAATGGTCGGTAACTCCGGAGATACGGGAGTGGACATCGGCACCGCCCAACTCCTCGGCGCTAACCACTTCTCCGGTCGCCGCCTTCACCAACGGCGGACCGCCCAGAAAAATGGTCCCTTGGCGGCGCACGATAATGCTTTCGTCCGACATCGCCGGCACGTAGGCACCGCCCGCCGTGCAAGAGCCCATCACGACGGCAATTTGTGGAATGCCCGCCGCGGACAGGTTCGCCTGGTTGTAGAATATCCGACCAAAGTGCTCCCGATCGGGAAATACCTCGTCCTGGGAGGGCAAATTGGCACCACCAGAATCCACCAGATAGATACATGGGAGCCGGTTTTCCAACGCGATAGTTTGGGCCCGCAAATGCTTCTTGACCGTCATCGGGAAGTAACTGCCGCCCTTTACCGTGGCGTCATTGGCAATGATCAGACATTCTTGGCCGCTGACTCGGCCAATACCAGTAATGATGCCCGCCGCCGGAACCTGGTTGTCGTACATTCCGTGGGCCGCTAATTGGGACAGCTCGAGAAAGGGCGACCCGGTATCGAGAAGTACCCGGATGCGTTCTCTTGGCAAGAGCTTACCGCGGTCGGTATGACGCTTTCTGGCAAGGTCTCCGCCGCCCATCGATATGCGTTTGACCTGGTTTCGCAGATCCGCGACCAGTTCCACCATGACACGCCGGTTTTCCTGGAAGACTGCGGAGCGGGTATCGACATGACTCAAGATAGCGGACACGTGCTACTCCTTCGCAATCGCTCGGGAAATGACCAGCCGTTGAATATCGCTGGTCCCTTCATAGATCTGGGTAATGCGTACATCCCGATAGATTCGCTCCACCGGAAAATCCGCAAGGTAACCGTATCCACCATGTACCTGTATGGCGGCCGAACAGATCCGCTCCGCCGCCTCGGAAGCGAATAATTTGGCCATGCTGGCCTCCTTCAGGCAGGGCTTGCCGATATCCTTCAGCTCGGCAGCATGCATCACCATCAGATGGGCGGCCTGCAGTTCGGTAGCCATATCGGCCAACCGAAATCCCACGGCCTGATGCTCGATAATCGGTTTGCCGAAGGTTTCGCGTTCTTTGGCATATCCCAAGGCAGCTTGGTAGGCGGCGCGGGCCATGCCGACGCTTTGGGCGGCGATGCCGATACGGCCACTTTCAAGGTTGCTGAGTGCAATTCGGTAACCCTCGCCCTCCCCGCCAATCAGGTGCGTGGCGGGAATGCGGCAGTCCTCTAGGACGATTTGGGCGGTATCCGACCCATGTTGCCCCATCTTGCTCTCAATGGTGGAAACCCGGTACCCCGGGGTATCGGTAGGGACCAGGAAGGCGCTGATTCCGCGCTTTCCCAAGTGGGGTTCGGTTAGGGCGAAGACAATGGCGGCCTGCGCCAGACTGCCCGAGGTAATAAACTGCTTGGTGCCGTTTAACCGGTAGTATTCTCCCTCGCGCACGGCCCGAGCCGTAATCGCCGCCGCATCGGACCCCGCCTGAGGCTCGGTGAGGCAGAAACACCCAAGCATGGTCCCTGATGCCAGCGGACGCAAATAGGTTTGCTTCAAATATTCGCTGCCATAATTGAGTAAGGGACCGCAAACGACCGAGTTATTGACGCTGAGAATAGTCGAACAGGCTCCGTCGCCCGAGGCGATTTCCTCAATCGCCAAAGCAAAGGCCACATAGCCGGTGTCCGCACCACCCCAGGCTTCGGGTACAATCATGCCATAGAGGCCCAAGGCTCCCATCTCCGTCAGCACTTCGGCGGGAATGGCCCCGAAGCGGTCCCAATCGCGGGCGTTGGGGGCCAGTCGTTCCTGGGCAAACTCCCTCGCCATGTCCCGGATCATGACCTGCTCTTCGGTCAGTTGCATGGTGTGCAGCCTCGTTTCAAAGCAGTTCTACGGCCATTGCAGTGGCCTCTCCTCCGCCGATGCACAACGCAGCGACTCCTCGCCGTAAGCGACGCTGCCTCAGGGCACCGATCAATGTCACCAGAATCCTCGCTCCCGTGGCGCCGATGGGATGACCCAGAGCGCAGGCGCCGCCGTGGACGTTTACCTTATCGTGGGGAAGATTGAGATCCCTCATTGCCGCCATGGTGACCACCGCGAAGGCTTCGTTAATCTCGTACAGATCGACCTGACTCGGCTCCCATCCCAGTTTGGAGAGCAATGTGCGAATCGCGAAGACCGGGGCGGTGGTGAACAACGACGGCTCCTGTGCATGGGTAGCATGGCCGTGCACCCGGGCCAGCGGAGACAGCCCCCGCCGCTCCGCTTCCGAGGCTAACATCATCACCAGCGCCGCCGCGCCGTCGGAAATAGAGCTTGAGTTAGCGGGCGTCACCGTGCCGTCCTTGCGAAACGCCGGACGTAAGGTTGGAATTTTTTCGAGATCCGCGGTAAAGGGCTGCTCGTCCTGGTCGATCAGGCGATTACCCTTGCGGCTGGTAACGGTGACCGGCGCAATCTCGAATGAGAAAGCGCCCGACTCGCTGGCCTGCCGTGCCCGCCGCAGGGATTCGATGGCGAATGCATCCTGTTGTTCTCGAGTGAAACCGTAGCTCTCCGCGCAGTCCTCCGCGAAGGTCCCCATCAACCGGCCCTTGTCATAGGCGTCCTCGAGACCATCCAAAAACATATGATCCAAGGCCTGTGCATGACCCAACCGCATGCCATGACGGGCCTTGGGCAGCAGGTAGGGGGCATTGGTCATGCTCTCCATGCCGGCCGCCACCATCACGCGGTTGACACCACCCAGCAGTAGGTCATGAGACAACATCGCGGCTTTCATACTTGAGCCGCAAACCTTATTGATAGTAGTGCACCCGGTCGCCAATGGCAGGCCAGCCCCTAGCGCGGCTTGGCGGGCCGGAGCCTGCCCCAATCCTGCGGGCAAAACATTACCCACAATGACTTCATCGATGGCCTCGGCCTCCAAACCACCGGCCGCGGATACTGCGGCGGCAATCGCTGCTGAGCCCAATTGGGGTGCGGACAAATCACCGAATATTCCCTGAAACCCGCCCATCGGGGTCCGGGCTGCACCGACAACGACGACTGGATCGCTCATCTTTTTTTCGCCCTCCCGGGATCGCAAACCCCTTCTTCACCCGTTTATCGGGTCTCTTCAAACAACTCCCTGCCAATGAGCATGCGGCGAATCTCGGAGGTGCCGGCGCCGATTTCGTACAATTTGGCGTCCCGCAACAACCGGCCTGTGGGGTACTCGTTGATGTAGCCATTACCCCCCAGCGTTTGAATGGCCTCCAGCGCCATCCAGGTGGCCCGCTCCGCTGCGTACAGGATGGCTCCGGCGGCATCCTTGCGGCTCGTCTCTCCCCGATCACAGGCGCGCCCAACCGCGTAAACGTAAGCCCGGCAGGCATTCATCGTGGTGTACATATCGGCGATTTTGCCCTGTATCAATTCAAACTCGCCAATGGGGCGACCGAATTGCACACGCTCGTGGATATACGGCACGACAGCGTCCATGCAGGCCCGCATTATCCCCAGCGGACCGGCCGCGAGTACCGCGCGTTCGTAATCCAAACCACTCATCAGGACGCGGACACCCCCGTTCAATTCTCCGAGAATGTTCTCCTCCGGTACCTCGCAATCCTGAAACACCAGTTCACCGGTATTGGATCCCCGCATGCCCAGCTTATCCAGCTTTTGCGCCGACACCACCGGAGAGAATTCCCGCTCTACCACGAAGGCGGTGATACCGCGAGGTCCCGCTTGTGGGTCAGTCTTGGCGTAGACCACGATAACATCGGCTTCCGGGCCATTGGTGATCCACATTTTGGTCCCGTTGAGCCGGTAGTGATCACCGTGCTTTTCGGCTTTCAGCCGCATGCCAACCACATCTGAACCCGCACCGGGCTCAGACATGGCGAGTGCACCGACATGTTCGCCACTGATCAGCCTGGGCAGGATGCGCGCTTTCTGCCCGGAGGTGCCGTTACGTTTAATCTGATTGACGCATAAATTGGAATGGGCCCCGTAACTTAGCCCAACCGATGCCGAGGCCCGACTAATCTCCTCCATGGCGACGATATGGGCGAGATAGCCCATGCCGCTGCCCCCCTGTTCTTCAGGTACGGTAATGCCGAGTAGGCCGAGATCCCCGAATTTTCGCCACAGTTGGCTGGGAAACTCGTTATTGACATCAATGTCTCCCGCCAGGGGGGCAATCTCAGCGGCAGAAAAATCCCGTACCGTGTCGCGCAACATATCTATCGTGTCGCCGAGGTCGAAATTCAGGGAAGGTAGACTGGCCATGTCAGCGTCCTCTTCAAAGACCAGCGTACGGAATTTCAAATCCGTAAGCGGTTAGTTTGTTGTCTCTGACAAGGTAAGTTACCTTACGTTTACGTAAACGTCAATTGTAGACTTCCGAATTAAACGAGTAAACGGCGTCCATGGTCCGAGAATAACTCCCGACTTCCAGGTTACTTCTCGCGCAATTCCTTAAGCGCCTTACGCACCCGCTTCTCCACCCCTTTCAGATCGTTCAAGGTGTCTTGGATGTCCTTCATCTGCTGCTCAAGGGATATTCGTCGCTGATCTATCTTCGATAACAGGTGCACCAGTTGCTTCTCGCCGCCGGCGTCGACGTCGTAAAGGTCGATAATCTCCCGTACTTCTGCCAGCGAAAACCCCAGCCGTTTACCCCTAAGAATCAGTCGCAAGCGCACGTGATCCCTCTCGTGAAAGATGCGCTGCCGCCCTTTGCGCAGTGGTGCGAGCATCCCTTGATCTTCGTAGAAACGAATGGTCCTGGGAGTAATATCGTAGGCCTTGGCCAAGTCGGCAATTCGATAACTCCTTGCCGGAGACTCCGTGGTGGGGGAGCTGTTTTCCTTGGAAACTTTTTCTGGATTGTTCACATCGCCGATCCCCGCACGCCCGTCGTTAGAAAGACACCAAAGCTCAGTATAGTGGCAGTTGACGTAAACGTCATCAGTCGCACGGGATAGCGTCGGCCGACCGGGAAGCGGCCGCCTCCCATCGACCGGGCAGGCTCAAGACTGCGGTAATTTGGCCGATGAGATGAGCTTAAGAGCCACCCGGCGTGACTTTTCCGGTTTGTATCCAGTCAGGCGGTGATCACGCAGTTCTCGTCCGCGCCGTATATCTCCGTCACGAGAATCTTCCTATGATGAACATCCAACGCCGATTTCGAATCCTCGTGATGGGTGCCGCCTTTGGGTTAGCGCTCGCCACTGGACAAGGTCATGGGGGAGTACAGGCAGAGCGTGCTCTGGCCGCCGTTCGGGAATTGATCGATTCCGGTCAAATCGCCCCTGAGACGGTACTTCACCTGGTCGTTAAACAGGGGAATATCGCCTCATTCCTGGGTCGAGGTCAGACATTGCAAAAAGAGTGGGAGCGTACCACCGGAATCCTTATCGATCCCAGGGTAATGCCGCAGGAAGATGCATTGGAATTCCTTGCAAGCGAATCCCAGACCGACCTCACCATTGCCCGTGCTCACGAGTATCCGGATCTGGTTCACGAGGGATTGATCGCTGACCTGACCCCCTTGTTCGAACGTTTCGGATTTGTGCTCTCCGAAGGCCGGGAAGACGGCTATATTCTTGCCCAAAATCAAGCCACCTTTGCCGGCCGCATCGTGGCAGTTCCGGCGGATGGAGATGTCACCATACTCTATCTCCGCAAGGATCTTATCGACGATGTCGAAAACCAGAAGCGTTTCCGAGAAAAATATGGAAAAGCGCTGTCCGTTCCGGCCACCTGGTCGGAATACCAGGAGCTGATTGAGTTTTTTCATCGTCCCGAGGCGGGATTCTACGGAGCGCTTGAACAACGGGAACCATCCACCGGCTGGATGTTCTGGTTATCCCGATACGCCTCTCAGGCGGTACCCAACCAATACCTGTTCGACGAGCAAATGCGCCCGCTCATCAATTCTCCCCGGGGAATCGCGGCTACCAAGAGTTATTTGGCGACTTTGCCCTTCTCCCCACCGGAGATCCTGGATCCCGGTAACGGTTACACCTTCACGCTGCCCCTGTTTATGCAAGGTAAGGGATTTTCCACCATCATTACGATCGCTGGCGCCAAGCTGTTCAACCTGGAGACCTCCAAGATCCGCGGAAAATTCATCGCGGTACCCATGCCAGGCGAGGAAATTGACAACCGCGTGATTCGCCGTCCGGCGATGATCTATGGCAATAACATTGTTATTCCCAAGGATAGTAATCACCAGGTGTTGGCTTTTTTGTATGCCATGTGGCTAACCGATCCTGATGTCTACAGAAAGATGGTGGGTGTCCCGGGGGGCTTTGCCGATCCCTTCCGGTTAAACCATTTCCACGACCAACGGATAATCGATGCCTACACGCCCGAGGCATTGGCCGTGTTTCGGGATGAACTGGAAATAACCGTACCCCCAGGCACCGGCCTCCCCGGAGAAGCGAAGTACATAGCGGCTTTACGCCAAAATCTCGAATCAGCCGCACGCGGTGAGATCAGCGCAGAGGTGGCAATGCAACGGACCGAACGGGCATGGGATTCGATTACCGACGCATACGGCCGAGATAACCAACTCCGCGTCTGGAAGGCGTTTCGTCAACAGTATCCCGGGGTCCGTTCGGCGGCCCTCCAGCGGATCGGTTTCTGATAGGCCTGGCGTGGAGAATAGTGCCCTGAAATCCTTACCCCTGAGGTTTACTTTCCGGTCCAAGTTGTTCCTTGGACTTGGTGCTATCGGCCTGCTTATCCTGACACTGCTGGCGTTGGCGAACCGGGTGATTCAGGAGGCATTTCACCATCTTCAAGAAACCCGTACTCAACATCTCGGGCCGTTGGTTGACATCAACAATCTGCAGACTCAGATCAATCGAATCTACAGTTTGGAAATCGAGCTAACGCGATCTCTGGATTACTTTGCCGTCACCACTCAGCTTGAAACACTGAGTTCTGAATCACAGCTGTTCACGAAACAGCTCAGTCACTTCCTAGACGGACATCAGGCCCGCGATACCCTGGACATGCAGCGCCTCGGGCTTTACTGGAAAGGTTATCAAGCTGATTTGCAACGTATACAGAAGCATGCGGCACGCATGGAAACCGAACAGGTTCTACATATCTCGACCTATGAATCCTTTCCGCGGTTCACGAATATCACGAGAACGTTGCAACGCATAGCGAATGACACCGAAACCGAGGCTTCCAAGATTTTTGACCATGCGATCGACCATCATCACCAACTTCGTCGTACATTCTTGGTGGCTGCCGCCATTGGTTTCGCATTCTATGTTGCCTACATGTTTTTCTTCCTCCGGTCCTTGTCGCACAGGCTGTCACGGTTGACGGATGGGGCAGCGCGCCTTTCTGAAGGACGAGCAGAACAACCGATAGAGGTGCAAGGAAACGACGAGCTGACCGAACTCGCGATCGCATTCAACGCAATGCAGCAAGAGGTGGCATTCCGGGAAAACGCCCTGCGGGAGGCAGGTGGTCAGCTCGAACACCGAGTGAATCTGCGTACCCATGAGTTGCAGGAAACGAATAAACGGCTAAGCAACGAGGTTGAAGAAAGGCGCCGTGCCGAGCAAGCCTTGCGGTTACTCTCTTTGGCGGTGGAGCAAAGTCCTGTATCGGTAATGATCACCGACACCCGGGGCAGGATAGAGTACGTCAACAACGCCTTCGTCAAGATCAGCGGCTATTCCCCCAAAGAGGCAGTTGGCGAAACTCCGGCGTTATTGAAATCGGGACTAACCTCCCGGGAAACCTACCGTGATCTCTGGTCGACTATCGCCCGAGGGAGCGACTGGGAGGGCGAACTGCATAATCGCAAACGGGATGGCAGCCTATATTGGGAGCATGCCAGAATTTCCCCGGTAAAAAATGTCGACGGAGAGATCACGCATTACTTGTCGGTTCAGGAAGACGTAACGCTGCGGCGTGAACACGAGGCAAAGATTGCCTTTCAGGCGCAGTACGATGCGCTCACCGAGCTCCCCAACCGCGCTTTGGCAATCGATCGGTTATCTCAGACCATCCACCATGCCGTTCGGACATCCTGCCGGGTAGCGCTCATGTTCATTGACTTGGACGATTTCAAGAAAATCAATGATTCCCTGGGCCACGAAATCGGTGATGAATTGTTGGTGCAGGCCAGTAAACGCTTGCGCCAGGCAGTACGCAAGGAAGATACCGTGGCTCGCCACGGCGGCGATGAATTTCTTGTCATCATGGGTGATCTCTCCGATGTCTCGGACTCCAAGAACCTGGTCAGCAAGATTCTAAATGCGTTTGCGCCACCATTCACGGTATCCGGGTATGATCTGGTGGTAACCCCGAGTATTGGATTGGCGGTATTTCCCGATGATGGGGGGGATCCCAACACATTGCTTCGAAATGCCGATCTCGCGATGTATCAGGCAAAAAGTCTGGGAAGAAATACCTTTCAGTTTTTCACTCAGGAAATCCATGACTATTCGCTCCGACGACTGGAGATGGAGC
>JAGRGP010000044.1 GCA_020445415.1 Gammaproteobacteria bacterium
AGTGCCCCAGGTCCAGATCGGTTTCCGCTCCATCTTCTGTGACGAACACCTCCCCGTGCTGGAAGGGGCTCATAGTACCGGGGTCTACATTGATGTACGGATCCAGTTTGACCATGGTGACCCGCAATCCCCTGGCCTCCAGTAGTGCTGCAAGGGATGCCGCCGCAATACCCTTGCCCAGTGAAGAAACCACACCACCCGTGATAAATACGAACTTGGTCATAGAGATAGGATACCGCTGAGGAAAAAAGCCAGGAACGGCACTTGAAGTTAACAGAAACGGGGGGGGTTCTCAATCAGGACCGAGAATCGACAGGATGCTAACTTGCCACATTGGGAAATGGCTACCAGGGTAAACGCCAAAGAACTCCCGTCTCTCGGCAGGTCGGCTCACCGCACTATCACCAGGGGGGGATTCCCGGCCAGCAGAAGTGCCCGACTCGATCCCGCGGCCCAACACCCCCAATGAAGGGGAATCCCATTGATTCACGTCAAATTCCTACTTGATCCACATCAATCAAGAAGTCACAATGGGGCGACACGATAGAAGTTATTAAGGGCCGAGCATTGAGCGACCGCAAAGTTATTTCGTTCGAAAATGTGAAAATTGCTTGCAAAAGCTGCAGCCTTACCACTCTCTGCCTACCGATGGGTCTCGAATCGGGAGATGTGGAGCGGCTGGATCGCATCGTCAAACGCAGCCGTCCCCTGCACCGGGGGGATCACCTGTTCCGGGAAGGCGATGGATTTCAATGCCTCTACATCGTAAAGACCGGCTCGGTAAAGACCTATGCCCCCAGCGAGGATGGAGGAGAGCAGGTTCTCGGATTTCATCTCCCAGGAGAATTGATCGGCCTGGACGCGATTGAGAACGCCATACACCATTGTTCCGCCAAGATTCTCGAAACATCGGCGATTTGCGAAGTCCCTTTCTCCCAACTTGAGGAATTGAGTTCCACCATCCCCAGCCTGCAGCACCAGATGTACCGCCTGCTTAGCAAGGAGATCACCCAGGACGAGAACATGCTGACCCTGCTGGGTAAGAACAACGCGGAAGAGCGGCTGGCGGCGTTTCTGATCAGCCTCTCTACCCGCTTCAAGCGCCGGGGGTTTTCTCCTTATGATTTCTACCTGAGCATGTCCAGGCACGAAATAGGGAATTACCTTGGGCTGGCAGTAGAAACGGTTAGCCGCCTGTTCACCCGGTTTCAGGATGAGGGCTTACTCCAGGTGGAACGCAAACATATCCTGCTCAAGGACCTGGATGCGCTTTCACGGATCACCCAACGACAACAGCAAGGAGAGAACAAGCGGCAATCGACATGAATTCAGTTCCCCCCCGTGTGCCGACGCCTACCAGTCATCCATAGACACCCCCGTTCACCCTGTTTCTCCAGTCGTTCTAGAAAGGCCTCATGCCGTTTCAATTCACCGTCTTGGACGCGAATTACCGTTAACACCGGCCGATTCGCTGACAGCCGGCGAATGCTACCATCAGCCTGCCCGCTTGAGCCGTCAGCGCCGGCCTCCAGGGAAAGCGCGGTTTGTCCACCGGTCATCGCAAGATAAACTTCGGCGAGGATCTCCGCATCCAGCAGCGCGCCGTGCAGCTCACGGTGACTGTTGTCGATCGCGTATCGCTTGCACAATGCGTCCAAACTGTTTCGCTGCCCGGGGTGCAGCTGCTTGGCCAACGCCAACGTATCAATAACACCGCAGCGGTCCGTAATTGCCGGCCGGTCACCCCCCAGCAACCGTAATTCCTGATTCAGAAACCCGATATCAAATGCCGCATTGTGGATCACCAGGGTGGCACCTGACAGATAAGACATCAGGTCGTCCACGAGGTCACCGAATCGGGGCTTGTCCTTGAGAAAATCGTTACTGATGCCGTGTACCTCCACAGCCCCTGAATCGATCTCCCGGTCCGGTTGGATATACTGGTGAAAATTGTTGCCCGTCAGCCTTCTGTCGATCATCTCGACACAGCCAATTTCAATAATCCTGTGACCTTGAGAAGGCTCTAAGCCCGTGGTCTCGGTATCCAATACAATGAGTCGGTTCTCTGTTACGCCACTGGTCATCCGCAATCTCGCTTCCCGGAACGCATGTACCCTATGATTTATCCATGATACCTTTACCGGCAGACCCTGTCTCACAATCGGCTGTGGACGACAGGTTATTAATAGTTGCGGTATATAGGAAGTTAAGTAGGCGTGCCACCTGATTTAAAAGGCAGCTGGCGCACCAGATAATTGCCCGATACCCAGAGCGAGTACCTGCTCGGTCTGTTGAATCCTGAGTAGGACTCATGCCACCGGACAACCCCGTAGAGCCGTCATTAAATAGGCAACAGATCAGTCACCCAGAGCCCAGCGGGCCACGGTTTAATCATATCGAGCAACTGCCCTTGACGGTCTATATTGTAGATCTCGGAGGGAACCGTGGCCCATCCTATATCAGCCCACAGATTCAAAAATTGTTGGGATATCAACCTAGCGAATGGATCGCCTCCCCAGACCTGTGGAAGCGGCTGGTTCATCCCGACGACTTGCCGCGGGTAATCAAAGCACTGCGTTCTTCACAGCAAAGCGGAGAGGCGTTCGAGGCTGAATACCGTATGTTCAAGCGGGAGGGAAAGCTGATCTGGGTTCGGGACATGGCCTACGCCATGCCCGTTGCTCCCGGAGCCACGCCCCGCCTGCTCGGGGCAGTGGCAGACATCACCGAAAGCCGGCGGATTCAGTCCGAGTTGATCAAGAGTGAAACCCGCTACCGTGAATTGGTCGAAACCATGAACGATGGGGTTGCGGTGTTTCAGGTCGTGGGCGACGGAGAGGCATTTCTGTTCAAGGATTTCAATCGCGCCGCAGAACACATCACCGGCCTCCCCAAAGATCAGATCATCGGGCTTTCGGTGGACCATTGTTGCCCGCGATTTGCGGCCATGGGCCTGCGAGATGCGCTAAAAACAGCCTGGAGTAGCGGTAAGTCTATCCAGCTTCCTGGGGGTCGGTATGCTGCTCCCCATGCTGATCTCTGGCTCGACAGCCATGTGTTTAAACTCCCGAGTGGTGAACTGGTCTGTATCTTTGAAGACGTCACGGAAAAGACCATGACTCAGACCGCCCTGAGGGACGCGGATGAACGGCTAAGGCGCGCCCAATCCTATGCCAACATAGGGTATTGGGAACTGCCCAAGGGCGGAGCGAAGGCCATCTGCTCCGACGAGGCCTTGCGACTCCTGAGGCTTGAGGACCGATCGGCCTCCGGGCCGGAGGTTCTCCGCGAAGCTATCATCCCCAATAGCTTCCAGCATATCGTGGACTCATTGCGCGACAGCCTACGAGATGGAACCGAACACCACCTGGACTTCCCCATCGTTAGGCCAGATGGAAAAGAGCGCTGGATGGAATGCCGTGCCAAACCAATCTGGAATAAGGACGGCGTAATCGACAAGCTGAGCGGCATTATCCAGGACATCACAGAACGCAAGCACATCGAGCAGGCACTGCGCGCTAGCGAAGCGCGTTTCAAGGCCGTAGCAACTACCACTAACGATCTGGTTTACGAGTGGGACATTTTGACCGGACAGGTGGAATGGTGGGGAGATATCGATCAGGCACTGGGCTATTCCCCGGAGCGCTTTCCGCGCACCTATGAAGCCTGGCTAAATGCCATACACCCGAAAGACCGGGAGCGGGTTGACAACCGGGTTAAGCGGATAACCGATGCCGGAGCCGAGGTGAATGTTCAGTACCGAATCAAAACCGCCGATGGAGAATGGAGGGTCTGGAACGATAAAGGCCGAACGCTTACCCAGAATCAGGGCGAACGCACGGTGGTCATTGGCGGGTGCGCGGACATTACCGCCCAGCATAAGGCCGAAGAGGAGATCCAGCATCTGGCATTCCACGACTCGCTTACCGGCTTGCCAAACAGAATTCTATTCAAAGAGGAGCTGAAACAGGCGCTTGCCCGCTACCTCCGCAATAACCAGCAATTCGCCCTGCATTTTTTGGATCTGGACCACTTTAAGGATGTGAACGACAGTCTTGGGCATCCCATTGGCGACGAGTTACTGCAGATGGTGGCCCACCGGATTCGAAATGAGGTCAGGCACAGTGACTTTTTTGCCCGGCTGGGGGGTGATGAATTCGCGCTTATCCAATATAACGTCAAGGACAATTCGGAAGCTTCGATCCTCGCGGAAAAGGTTATCGCGGCAATCAAAGGGGATTTCACGATTCAGGAAAACCTGGTCCGCACCAACACCAGTATTGGCATTATCGTGCCCGAACGAAACCAATTCGACGTTAACGATTTGATGAGCCGTGCTGATGTCGCCCTTTATAAAGCCAAGGGCTCCGGGCGGGGCACCTACTCCTTTTTCGAGGATTCCATGACCCTGCAACTGCAGAACGAAATGGAACTCATCCAAAAACTGGGATCCGCCTTGATCAATGGCGAGTTTTTTCTCGAGTATCAGCCGCAGATCGAGCTGCGGTCAGGCAAACTGGTGGGGTTGGAGGCGCTGATCCGTTGGCATCACCCTCAGCGCGGGCTACTGTTACCAACGGAATTTCTCCCGATTGCCGAGAAACGGGGGATGATCCAGGAGATATCGGACTGGGTATTAAAAACCGCTTGCCGGCAAGCAAAAACCTGGATGGAAGAGGGATTTGAGTTTGGCAGGATCGCAATCAATCTGTGCGCAAACCAAGTGACCAACAGCAATTTTCTGCATCACATGCTGGGTCTCATTGACGAGTTTAATATTCCCCCCGATGTACTGGAGCTTGAATTTACCGAAACCGTACTCATGGATGCCTCCCCGGAAATGCAAAGCACGATTCAGCAGCTGTCGCAAGCCGGCTTCACTTTTGCAATCGATGATTTTGGAACCGGATTCTCATCATTGATCTATCTAAAAAAGTTCCACACGGACAAGATCAAGATCGACCGTGCCTTTATCCAGGACTTGCTAGTTGACCCAAGCGACGCCGAGATCGTCAAGGCAGCTATCGCGCTGGGGTCGGCCCTGGGCTTAGCCACTATTGCCGAGGGGGTGGAGACCAGGAGTCAGGTGAACTTTCTTCTGGACAATGGCTGCGATCACGCTCAAGGCCTGTTGTTTGGCGGTTCCCAGTCTGCGCAAGACATCCGCGCCAAATTCAGTCCCGCCGATTAACCCAGAGTGCAGTTCTCCCGCTGCGGTTAGCCCAAGGTGTCGATTCCCCTGTTGGCAAGACGGTCGGCCTGTTCGTTTTCGGGATGCCCGCTGTGCCCCCGAACCCACACCCATTCGATATCAAAGCGAGCTGCCAAAACCTCCAGGCGCTGCCACAAATCGACGTTTTTCACCGGTTTTCCTTGGGAGGTCTTCCAGCCATTCCGCCTCCAGCCATGAATCCATTGAGTAATTCCGTTTTTGACATATTGAGAGTCGGTAGTCACTCGTACGGGCAACTTTTTGGTTAGGGCCTCCAGCCCTTTGATCACCGCAATCAATTCCATGCGATTGTTAGTGGTTTCCGGCTGCCCGCCAAACAAGGCCCTCTCATGCCCGTTATAGCGAAGCACCACACCCCAACCGCCAGGTCCGGGATTTCCCCTGCAGGCCCCATCGGTAAAGATTTCTACCCGCTTATCCACGGCTATTCCGGGTCGACGGTTCGATCGCGCGGCCAGTCAATACCGACCGTTTGAATCTCCACGTTGGTTTTAACGGCGTAAGGGTGGACACCCGCTTAACCGCTTGAATGACATAAACCCCGGATAACGCCGGCCACCACCGGCGCCCCAGTCGCTCCATGAATTGCAGCCGGTCCATGAGGGAACGGTGCTGGAAGGGAGGCCTGAACATCACTGACCAAGTCGTCTCCACCTCGAATCCCAGCAACGACAACCAGTCGTACAGGCGGTGTTGGGCGATGAATCTTCCATTCCAAGGTGGCTTGCTGCTATTCCATCTCACTAGGCGCCAGAGACCGCAAAAACTCCAGGGATTGAAACCTACGATAACCAACCGGCCCTCGGGAATGAGAACCCTGTCCGCCTCTCTGAGAGTCTGATGGGGGCTGGGATAGAAATCCAGCGTGTGCACCAGTAACACCACATCGATACTGTCACTGGCGATCGGCAGCCGCCCGGGACTCCCGCGAATCCTGCCCAAACATGAACCCATGGGCTCGGGCGTGACCAGAATCCGCGAGCGGATATGATCACCCTGTTCCGGCTCTACCCGCCCCCCGATGGAGCCAATCTGCAGCAAATAGTAACCAAACAGCTTGGACAGTAAGGCATCGATACAACGATGCTCCTGCTCCAGTACCAGACTCCCGGGAAACCCACAAAACCAATGGGTTACGCCCTTCATTCGGTTTGGTTCGTCTTCTTGCATCACCAGGATCACCGGGAAATATAACACTCGCCTGTGCAGTTTAGCGCGAGCATGGCGGCAAATGTCCGGCTGCCCGGAGGTTTGATACCCCCTGGGCCGCCGACCTGGCTAGTATAACCGAGTGACCTCAACGGGCCGAAACTGGACCACAGTTTCTAGGTGAGGGCGTTTTACGTATATACTGGTGGCCGTTTTGTCCGCGGTTACGGGAAGCTGAAAATGATGGGGCTCAGCAGGCCACTAGCGAGTTTTACCCCCCTCTTCGCCGCTATTATCCTGGCTGGCTGCACCGGGGTACTGCCCGTGCGCTCTGATAACCCGTCTTCAGAGAATTCACTTGTAGATCAGCCCGCCCCATCGCAAATCGATATCGAAGATGCCGCCCCTGCGTTGCCGCAACTGGGTGAAGATGTAGTAGATTTCCCGAGCATCTCCCACGAGATGGAGAAGGATGACCTGTGGGGGCGTATCCGCCAAGGCTACCAGTTGTCCCCCCGCAAGGAATCTCACAGAGTCCATCGCCAGCTCGATTGGTACATCCGTCATCCCGAGCATATCAGTAAAGTGGAACAACATGCCCGCCCCTATCTGCACCACATTGTGGAGGAACTCGAGAAACGGGACATGCCGCTGGAGCTGGCGCTGCTGCCAGTAGTGGAGAGCGCTTACCGGCCGTATGCACACTCTCCGGGCAGTGCGGCGGGAATCTGGCAATTCATTCCGTCCACCGGGAAGATGTACGGGCTCAAACAGACCTGGTGGTATGACGGTCGGCGGGACATCCTGGCGTCCACCGATGCGGCCCTCGACTACCTGGAATCCCTATCAGAACAATTCGACGGTGACTGGGAGCTCGCTCTGGCGGCCTACAACGCGGGCTCCGGTGCGGTGCGCCGGGCGATTCGTAAGAATCAACGGTCGGGCAAGCCCACGGATTATTGGTCTCTCGATTTACCGGGTGAAACCAAGCGTTATGTACCCCGACTGTTGGCGCTTGCCGAAATTGTTCAAACTCCGGAGGAATACGGAATCCGTTTGAGCAGGATCCCGGACAAGCCGTTTTTTGAAAGCGTGGAGATCGATACCCAACTCGACCTACCGCTCGCGGCAGAGCTGGCCGGCATCGACATCGAAATGCTGTACCGGCTTAATCCGGGATATAACCGGTGGGCCACTGACCCTCAAGGTCCCCACCGCATCTTGCTGCCATTGGAACGAGTTGACGAATTCAATGCCAAGTTGTCGGAGTTAGACCCGGACCAGCGCATTCGGTGGGCTCGATACCTGATCCAGCCAGGAGACACATTGCAGGGGATCGCCAGGAAGCACGAAACCACCGTGGCGGTCCTGAAGCAAGCAAATCATCTGGATAGCAGTCTGATCAAGGCCGGCCGGGCGCTGCTTATTCCTCAAGCGGTACAAGATCCGAGTTACCTCAAGCTTACCGGTCTGCGGCACGTGGCTCACCGCGGGATCCCCCCCCAGGGCAACAAGATTACCCACATCGTGCGCCCCGGGGATTCACTGTGGGAGATCGCTCGCAGCTATAACGTAAGCCATAAGGCAGTGGCGCGCTGGAACGGTATTTCCATAAAAGCCGTCCTGCGCCCCGGGCAGAAGTTGGTAATCTGGACCAGGCAACCGGCTCTGGTCACCTCTTCTTTGATGAATGGTCCCAAAACGGTGGTTGAAAAAATACCGGAAGGCAGCCCGCTGGAAACCCGCGATAATACGCAGCGCCCCACCAGTTGATCAGGCATCCGGCTGCCCTGACGAACGTACTCCGGGAATCACTGCAATCGGGTTTCACGCTCGGCCTCGACCACGAAGCAACTGACCGTGCGTGTAGCGCTCAGTTTCACCGGCTCGGGGTAGTGGCTCAAACAGCGTTCAAAGGCGTGTGGACATCGGGGATGAAAGTGGCAACCCGCGGGGGGATTGGCCGGTGACGGCATATCACCCTCCAGCTTAATCACCTCGCGCCGGTCGCGAGCATCAATGGTTGGCACCGCGGAAAGCAATGCCCGCGTATAGGGATGTCGAGGCGCGCCCAATACTTCGTCGACCGTACCGTATTCGACAATCCTTCCCAGGTACATCACGGCTACTTCATGGGCAAGGTAGGAGACCACCGAAATGTTGTGGGTAATAAACAGATAGGATAAACCCTGTTGGTCCTGGAGGTCTTTCAATAGATTCAGAATCTGCGCTTGCACCGAGACATCGAGTGCGCTGGTGGGCTCATCGCAAACAATGAAGCCGGGATCTACCGCCAAAGCTCGGGCGATACAAATGCGCTGCCGTTGACCTCCCGAAAACTCATGGGGATAGCGGTCCACCGCATCACCCGGCAGTCCCACCTGATTCAACAGGGCGAGGACCCGCTCGCGCAGCACCGCTCCCTTTCCTTCCCCCATCTGCGCCCGCAGGCCTTCGGCGACAATGTCACCCACCAGCATGCGTGGATTCATCGAGGCAACCGGATCTTGAAAAATGATCTGCAAATCAGCACGTTGCCGGCGCAGCTTGGCGGCCCTTAGCTTGACGAGGTCGTGGCCGCCAAATAGCGCGCTCCCTGAAGTCGGCTTGACAAGTTGCAGTATCGCCTTGCCAGCGGTTGTCTTTCCGCACCCGGACTCTCCCACCAAGGCCAGTGTGCGCCCCTTGTAGATAGACAGGTCGATTCCATCAACCGCCTTGACGTACCCCACCACCCGCCGCAGCAGTCCACGGTGGATGGGGAAGTGAACCCGGAGGTCATTGACCTTGAGCAGTGGGGGATCTTCCGTAACGCGGGACTGCATGACCGCTGGGGACCTATGAGCCCGGTGACCGTCCGCATCTTGAGCTTGGCCGATCAACAGGCAACGCACACCGGATCGCGTGCCCGTTGCCTGCCAGACAGGCGCGCGCTCCGTGCAGGCTTCTCCTGCCCGTTCGCAACGCTCCAGAAACCGGCAGCGGGTAAACTCCTGGTCAAGGGGCGGTACCGATCCTTTGATCACATCGAGCCTGCTGCCCTGTTTTTCCCGGCCCGGCAACGAATGGAACAGCTTCTGACTGTACGGATGAGTCGGCTGGTCGAAAAACCGTTGACGATCGGTCATCTCGATGATCTGGCCCGCATACATCACCGCCACCCGGTCAGCCACTTGGGACACGACACCCAGGTCGTGGGTGATCAGCAGCACCGCCATTCCGGTCCTGCGCTGCAGGTCCTTTAAGAGTGACAATACCTGAGCCTGAATCGTTACATCCAGCGCGGTCGTGGGCTCGTCAGCGATCAGCAACTCCGGTCGACCCGCTAACGCGATTGCAATCATCACCCGCTGCTTCATCCCTCCGGATAGCTGGTGGGGGTATTCGTTGGTCCGGCGTTCGGGATCAGGTATCCCCACGGCACGTAACAATTCCATCACCCGCTGGCGAACCTTACCGCGGCTGCCGGGATCCCGAAGACTAACCGCTTCACCGATCTGATCGCCAATCGTCAATACCGCGTTGAGCGAGGTCATGGGCTCCTGAAAAATCATCCCCATGCGCCCACCCCGCAACCGGCGCATCTCTCGCTCTTCCAAATCGATGAGTGAACTCCCGCCGAACAGGATGTCACCATCCACGATTCGCCCAGAAGGGGGCAGTAACCGCATCACCGACAATGCCGCCATGGACTTGCCACAACCCGACTCTCCCAGCAGTGCAAAGGTTTCACCCTGGCAGATGTCCAGATCCAGTCCCGCCACAGCACGAACCGGTCGCTGCCGACTCCCCAGATGTGTCGTCAAATTGCGAATCCGCAGCAGTGGTAGCGCGTCACTCACCACACTACCTCACCGGCTGTCACGCAGTCGTGGATCGAAGGCATCCCTGACCACGTCGGAAAATAGATTGGCACACAGCACCAGCGTAAACATAAACAGCATGGCCGCCGCCAGGGACCACCAGACCACAGGTTCGCGTGCCATTTCCAGGCGGGCGCTGTTGATCATATTCCCCCAACTGTCCATGGTTGGATCTACACCAATGTTTACATAGGAGAGCACGGCCTCCGCCAACACCAGCCCCGAAAAATCCAGCACCACCGCAATGAGGACAATGTGCAACACATTGGGGAGGATGTGACGAACGATAATCCGCAGATGCCCCACGCCGAAGGCGGTGGCAGCTTGAACATACTCCATTTCCCTAAGTTTCAGTGCCTCGCCCCTAAGCAGACGACACAACCCCGTCCAACTGGTGATACCGAGAATGATGCAGAGAAACAGCAACCGCAGATCGGCCCGCTCCACCAGGCTGTTAAACTCATTCTCGTGGTTGCTCATGTAAATCTGCAGCATTAGGATGGCTGCCGCGATAAGCAAGACACCGGGGATAGAGTTAAGCGTGGTGTAGACATACTGGATAACGTCGTCTACCCAGCCCCGAAAATACCCGGCCATGATTCCCAATAGAACAGCGACCGGCAACATAACCAGCGTGGTCAGCGTCCCGATCACCAATCCAGTCCGGATACTCTTGAGAGACTGGTAGAACACATCCTCCCCAACCTTGTCGGTCCCCAGCAGATGATACTTGGAGGCAAGTTCGGCGCTCCAAAAAATCAGCACGAACATCAGCCCCAACGTGCTCAGGACTACGCGCCAGGGGACCTCGGTTCGGCCGCTCAGCACGTGCTTGGCCTGAGTGCCGAAGCTGTTTCCAGCGCGGACGGCAAGAAACATTAAAATAAGGTTGCCGACTACCAAGGAAAACGCCACTCCCTTTAGCAGGCCGGATAAGCTCAACCGGATCAGGTCCCCCGTTTTTTCAACCGCTGGATCGGTAAGGTGAGCCCCTCCAAATTTGAGGCGCGCAAACCCCCTGGTGGCTGTCCCGTCTCCAAGCTCGATGGTCTCCTTGGCGTACAAGTGAGTGGCAAGCGGCGCCGAATAGGTTGTCTCCCGGCGCATTCGCAATTCCGGAACCAGACTGTCAAACAGGCTCATTACCTCCCCTGGGGCCGATTGTCCGCTGATATCGTCATCGCTGGCCGGTGGATAGAAATGTACCGAATCCAGGAGTCCAACCACCAAGTAAAATCCCAGTACGACCAGGGTGCCCATACCCACTCGACTGCGCACGACTCGGCGCCAAGGGCCTCGGAGATGAGGCCTCCCCGCGGCGTATCTGGCAAAACCCAGAGCCAGCACCACCAATAAGAGGATCAGGGCATCGGTCCACAACACCACGAACTGAGGCATCACGAAAGCCTCACACGTGGATCGACCATGGTGTATGAGATATCGGTCAACAGCAATCCAAGGATGTACAGCACCGAGCCCAGAAACACCATGGCCCGGACGATCGCGAAGTCCTGACTATTGATAGCATCGATGGTATAGCTGCCCAACCCGGGGATACCGAAAAAGGATTCCGTAATCAAACTGCCCATAAATAACAATGGCAATACCACCACAACCCCGGTGAGGATGGGTATCAGGGCATTCTTCAGAACATGGCGGAACAGTACCACCCGTTCGGACAGCCCCTTGGCACGGGCGGTGCGTACATAATCTTTGTTGATCTCCTCGAGAAACAAGGTCCGATACCATCGGGTACCCGCACCTATTCCGCCGATGACGCCAATTATTACGGGTAACACCAAAAACTTGGCCGCATTCAAGCCCGTGTCATAGCCGGAAATGGGTACCAGGTGTAACAGCTTGCTCACCAGGTACTGCCCTCCAATAATATAGAAAAGGCCTGAGATAGACATCATGACGACACACAACACCACGCTCCAGAAATCGATGTAGGTCGCACGAAAGAATGCGATCAGCAGGGCGAAAGAGATGTTTACCAACAGCCCAACCAATAAAACCGGTACCGCGATGGCGAGACTCGGCCACATGCGTTGAGAGATATCGTAACCGATGTCCCGACCGCTGTCGGAAGAGCCGAATTCGAACTGAAACAACTTTAAGGATTTTTGGAAAAAGATGGTGTGCGTGAGCTTGGCAAACCCCGGCACGGAGGTGTTGAAGAGCAACGGCTGATCATACCCCCGCTCCTGCTTCCAGCTCTCTACCGCCTGGGGTGTCACCCGCTTCATACCCAGATGCATGCGCGCCATGTCGTCTGGAGAATTCACCACAAAAAACAGCACAAAGGTCAGTATATTGACCCCTAGCAGGATAGGTATGGAGTAGAGGACACGACGGATGATGTAGGCGGTCATCTGGCGGCGCTCCGCTCCCGGCGCCGGTACAATAGCACCGCCGGCACAATGGAAATAACGAGGATCACGCCAACCACGCCCAGGGGCCAGATTACCGGTGGATTCCAGCGGGCCCGCAACCGTGACCGCAATACCGGATCCAGCCGTTTATATTTCAGGGTATTGTTGGCCATCAAATTGGGTTTCACGTTCATGTACCAGGCATGGTAGAGGGCGAAGGATTTCGGGAAAAATCCCCAGGCCCAAGGGGCATCATGTCGCAGAATCTCCACCATTTGATCGATAATCAACTGCCGATCGGGACCGTTTTCCATGTTTTTCATCCGCTCGAACAAGCGGTCGAACTCAGGGTTACTGTAATTGGAGGCGTTCTCACCTCCAAATCGGGCCTTTCCGTTCGGGCCATAGAGTAAGAAAAAGAAATTCTCCGGGTCAGGGTAGTCCGCATTCCAGCCCCACATAAATATCTGCCCGGTGCCGTTGCGCATCTTGTCCTGAAAGCGGTTATAGTCACTGGCACGTATCACCAACTGCACACCCAATTTCTCGAACTGCTTCAGCATCCAGTTAAGCCTTGCCTTGTCATCCGGGCCAGAGGCAGTCGTGTCGTAGTACAGAATTAGCGGTTTGCCGGTTTCTTGATCTCGGCCGGACGGATAGCCCGCCTTTCTCATCAGCTCCCGGGCAACCGAAATATCCTTGCGCCTGGGCCGGCCATTTTGCACATCGTATACCACAGTGTTAATTCCATCGGGACCGGACCGGCTACCAAAAATCCCCGGCGGAATGGGTCCCTGGGCAGCCACTCCGCGCCCATTAGCGAATATCGAAATATACTCCTCGAAATCCATGGCGATAGAGACCGCCTGGCGCAAGTACCGGGCAGAATCGGAATCACCGCCTATCACGGGATCGGACATATTGAATCCCATATAGAAGATAGAACTATTGACCGCCGTCTGCAGTTGTATCCCCTTCTCCACCATGGCGTCGGTCAACCCCAGCTCGCCTTGGCCCGAGATCTGAATAGCCTGATCGAAACTGTCCGAGGATATGCCTGAGGTATCGTAGTATCCTTGGAGAAACTTGTTCCAATAGGGTATGGATTCCTTCTCCAGACTATAAGCGGCCTTGCGGATAAACGGCAGCGGTTTTCCTGCATCCTCCAGTAAACCGGCCTCCCGATCGCCCGCCGCCCCCTCATGGGGATAGGCCTCTCCATGAAAATTGGGATTGGCCGCCAAGACCATGCGCAGATTAGGATTGTTTTCTTCAAGCATGAAGGGACCGCTGCCCAGCGGATACCAGTTAAGGCTGATGTTTCTTTTCTCCAATCCAGGTTGTGAATAGAAGGCATCTGCCTCCCAGGGCATGGGTGAAAAAAATGGCATGGCCAACCAGTAGACAAACTGGGGGTATTTTCCGTGCAGCCGAATCCGTAATCGATACCGGTCGATCACCTCGACCCCGTCTATCTGAAAAGGACGCAAATCCAGGTAACTCACCCTGTCGCCTTCCATCTGCAGAGCTTGGTTTTGGGCGGCTATCTGCTTACCAAAGTCAGTGAAACCCAGAATATATTCACCCATCACGCCGGCTATGGGCGAATGCAGCCAAGGGGCGGCAAGACGCTTAATTTGATAGGCAAAATCATCCGCTGTTACCTCACGAGTTCCCGTTTCGGAAAAATCTGCCAGCGTATTTATTTCATCCACAAACGCGGGATCGAGATGGTGGTACAGGTAAGCCCCAGTGTCGTCCTTGGCCAACGCCGGATGTGGTTGATAACGCATCCCGGGCCGAATTGGTATCTCATACTCGCTAAACGCAATTTGCTCACTATCAACATCGACCGGCAACCGGTTACCCTGAGCATCATAGTACTCCGCCGTAGGCACCCGATCGGCAGCCAATGGAACCAACTCGTAGGGACGTTTTAGGAAATGGTACTGGAGTAGCGGCTCGTAGATCTGGGCAATGAACGCATATTCGTTTTCGCTGTATGAACGCACGGGATCAAGATGCTTGGGGCGTTCACTGAATGAACTATAGAGGGTATCCGCCAACGATTCCGACACCGGATAGGGATTGTTCCAACCACTGCCCCTACAGGCGGCCAGCAAACAAGCTCCCACCCAAAGCAACATCCATCGCAATGTACCCGACCCGGCTTTATGGCGTGACCTCATCAATCCCTCTGAACTATCCCGCTCAGGAAACAATTTAACCATAGAAAGCGTTTTCAATGGGGCTTTCTGTTAACTTATACTCCTTCGAATACCAACCCGCGGATACACGCCACAGCGTGTCCGGGTTATGACTCAGTATCCAGAAGCAGTGAGGAATCACCATGGGATTTCTGCGTAACAAATGCATCCTCATCACCGGTGTCGCGAGTAACAGATCCATAGCCTGGGGAACCGCCTTGGCCATGCATCGCGAGGGTGCCAAACTAGCCTTTACCTACCAAACTGATAAATTAAAGCCACGAGTGGAAAAACTCGCCGCGGAATTGGAATCCGACATCGTCCTTCCCCTTGATGTAGCCTCCGACCAACAGATAGCGGATATGTTCCTCGCATTGGGGGACCACTGGGAGGCTCTGGACGGCGTCATTCATTCGATTGGATTTGCCCCACGAGAGCAACTGGAAGGCTCATACATCGATGCCGTGACTCGCGAGGGATTTGCCATTGCCCATGACATCAGTTCCTACAGTTTCGCCGCGCTCGCCAAGGGCGGCCGGGAACTGATGCGGGGCCGTAATGGATCCTTGCTAACCATGTCCTACTTGGGGGCGGTTCGCACTGTGCCGAACTACAATGTCATGGGAGTCGCCAAGGCGAGCTTGGAAGCCAATGTCCGCTACCTTGCCGATGCCTTGGGACCGGAAGGCACCCGCGTCAACGCGATTTCCGCCGGCCCCTTGAAGACGCTGGCTTCCGCCGGAATCTCCGGCTTCAAATCCATGCTGGCGGAATCTGAGAAGCGCAACCCATTGCGCCGTAATGTGACGATAGAGGAGGTCGGTAATGCCGCCGCCTTCTTGTGCTCCGATCTGGCCTCGGGCATCACCGGTGACATCCTGTACGTCGATTCTGGATACCACATCCTGGGACTCGCATAACCCAACCCAGCGCCCCCGACTCGGGTCCCCGGGAAAGGGTGCGCGCGATCGATGTTCCCGGGTTGGAGAGCAGTCCGGTTAGCCCTCGCCGGCGGCCTGCAGCCCGGATACGGTAATCTTGGCAGCGGATCGCAGATTGTCTACCCAATGACGATAGTAGGCCCGGGCTCTGGACTGTTGCAGCAAACTATTCACCGATGCCTTGCCCCCAAGCTGGCTAAAATCCGATTCCGTGCCATCTTCTACCTTGCTCAACCCCAGCACCGCGAAGTCACCGCTGGGCAGCTGTGCCTCGCCATAACTGGTGCCACCGGTCACGGGTCGCGGCAACTTAAAAAGGCTGGCCCGTATCGGCTCGGGGACCTCGCGGCTGTCGCGGGTAACTGACTCAACACTGACTACCGCCAATCCGTCGTCATTAGCCAAGGATTCCAAATCCCCTCCCTGGTTCAAGCTGGAAAGCAATGCTTCACCCTTCTCTCGAGCACGCTCACCTCCTCGCTTGGTCTTAATCATCTGGGTAATCTCTTCCGTGACCGATTCGAGGGGTTTGACACTCGCCTCCTCGTGCTCTACCACCCTTAGCACTATCATGTGTTCTGGCCCAATTTCGATGGCTTCGCTGTTGTTTCGCTCCAACAGCACATCGTCGCTAAACGCCGCATTGACCACTTTGTCGGTTGCGAACAAGCCGCTCCCACCCGAGCGCGTAAGCCAATCACTGAACTTGGTCTCCAGCCCAAGCGCTTCGGCGGCTGGCTGAAGACTATTGGGATCTTCGTAAGCCAAATCATTCAGTCTTTCGGCGTACTCGTAGAATCGGCGCTCCGCTTCCCCTCGCAGGTAGGCAGACCGAATCTCATCCCTAACCTCGTCGTAGGTCTTGCCACTCTCGGCGCGGATATCGGTAAGCTTGATAATATGAAAACCAAATGCCGAGCGAACCGGCTCGCTTACCTCGTCAAGCTGCAATCCGAAGGCCGCCTCCTCAAATACCGGATCCATGACATCACGATCGAAAAAACCTAAGTCTCCGCCCAGTTCAGCCGAGCCAGGGTCCTGAGATAATTCCTTCGCAACCTCGGCAAAATCCTCACCTGATCTGATGCGTTTCAGGACCTGCTCCGCCTGTTCCCGGGCCTGGGATACCACTTCGGGCTGAGCGCCCTCATCCACGGTAATCAGGATGTGGCTTGCGCGGCGTTGTTCAGGGACACGGTAATCACTTTTGTGTTGTTCGTAAAAACCGAGGAGTGCTGACTCTTCCGCGTCGAGGGTGGTACTGATCTTATTGATATCGAGCTCTAAATACTCGACCTTGACCCGTTCCGGCGCCATGAAAAGCGGCTGATGTTCCTCGTAATAAGCACGGATGTCAGCCGCCGGCACTTCGATTCCATCCACATAATTCCCCGCCGGGATCATCACGTACTTGAGCCAACGGCGCTGCATCCGGATCCTGACCAATTCCTTCAGTTCACCCGGCGTGGCAATTTCGGAACCATTGATACCCTTTGCCAGCTGCTCGCTAACCAGAGAGGTTCTTACCTCTTCCTCAAACGCCGCGGGACTCATTCCGCGACTACGCAGACTACGCTCATAGGCATCGTTATTGAACTGCCCTCCGACCTGAAAGGCCGGGACACTCTGGATGAAGGATCGAACAAGGCTGTCGCCGGCGCTAAGACCAAGATCCGAAGCCTCTTGCAGAATCAGCTGATTCTCGATCATGGCATCCATGAACTCCCGTCTCAGGATGGTCTCATCGATCAACTCGGGCCGGTAACTGTCGCCCAGTTGCTGGCGGAGTCTTTGGCGATACTGGCGATATCGGTTTTCGAACACCTGGTCGGTGATATCCACACCATTTACGGTCGCCACCACCGGAGCGCTGCCACCTCCCAAATAGGAATTTATTCCCCACAGAGCAAAGGGGACACTTATGAGGATGACAATGAACCAGGCAACCCAACCTTGTGCACGTTCTCTGATATCCTGAAGCATGCTCTTCCTCTAATCTGATGAATAAACAAAAAAGGGCATCTACCGATGCCCCGATTTATTCCTGATAGTGGCGGAGCGGACGGGGCTCGAACCCACGACCCCCGGCGTGACAGGCCGGACTTCTAACCAACTGAACTACCGCTCCGTTACGGGTACACCGGGTGACAACCCGCTGCGTTAGACCACGGAAGTATA